>CAVGEP010000178.1:0-708 GCA_963628105.1 Alistipes communis | reverse complement strand
AAACTGGGAGCCGCTTTGCTGATCGACAAGCTTGGCGGACTGAAGCAGGAATTTGACTATTCCTCCTACGGCGGAGCACCTATTTTGGGCGTAAAAGGACCTATCGTAAAAATGCACGGCTCCTCCGGCGCGAATGCCGTAAAGAACACGATCTTGAAGGGAATCCCTTACGTTGAGGGAAACGTTGTGGGAACCATTCAAAACTCGGTTCTCGAAATTGAGGAAATAACTTTAAGCGAGTAATACTTTAACGAATTAAGGATTATGGAATGAAAAATATCGGTGAATTAGAAAGAAAAATCGGATACAGCTTCCAAAACAAAAGCCTTATGGAAAGGGCGCTTACCCATAGCTCATTTAATCGCGAAAAAAATACCCGACACAAGGACAACGAGCGCCTGGAATTTTTGGGAGATGCTTTTTTGGATGCCATCGTGGGGGCGGAGCTTTATTGCAGGATGGAGGCTGTCACCGAGGGAACCCTTACCAAGACAAGGGCCCTGATCGTTTGCGAAAAGGCCCTGGCACAGGTTGCAAGAAAACTGGATATCGGAAACTATCTGCTCATGGGACACGGAGAGGCCTCAACCGGCGGGCGAAACAAGGACTCCATTTTGGCAGACGCCTTGGAAGCTCTGATCGGCGCGATCTACCTCGACGGAGGATATGCCGCGGCGCAGAAATTCACGGTGGAAGCCTTTGAGCTTA
>CAVGEP010000177.1:2180-4015 GCA_963628105.1 Alistipes communis | reverse complement strand
CTTGTTAACTCCCATGGCGATGTCCCCGGACTGCTCGTCGATTGCCGAAAGCACCGTGCAGGTGTTGCCGTCGAATCCGTATTCCGAACGGTCGTAGCCGATGTCAAGGATAACCTGCCTGACAATTTTCGGAATATCAACATAGCAATTCGTGGAAATTTCGCCCATAACCATAGCATATCCCGTGGTAGTCGTCGACTCGGCAGCAACTCTGCCATATGGGTCATTCTCAAAGATCGCGTCCAGAATCGCGTCAGAAATCTGGTCGCAGAGTTTGTCCGGATGTCCCTCGGTTACGGACTCCGATGTGAATAATCTCTTCATTTTATTACCTCCATTTTATCCTTATCGCATTGCACCTATACAAAAGGAAAAGCCTCTCGAAAGAGAGGCTCGTGATTTATTCAATCGTTCCTCATCTTTCAGAATCTCCTGTGAAAATTCTGTAGGATTTAGCACCTTTGTCGCTTCACTTCTGAAACGCCTAGGTTGCCGGGCGTCATCGGGCCTATTCCCTCAGCCACTCTTAATAAGGATTTTATTTTACTTCGGCTTTCGCCAATAATTATTATATACCCTTTAATTCTCTTGTCAACCACTTTCAAATAAGTTATACTAAATATATATTTCGGAAAGGAAAAAAAGATGAGCAGTAGATGCAATACAAAAAATTTAAAGCTTATCCAAGGCGGTCTTTCGGCCAAAAATCAAAATGTTTCGCGGAGGCTAATCGAGGCGTGGGTCACCGACACCAGGCTCATGGGAGTATGCTGTATCAAGGCTCATTGGCGCATCGAGGACTGCCCGCAGGAGCCTGATTTCATTCAATTTTTCTATTTTGATTGGCAGGAGTTCGGTCTGGATTCATACGAAAGTCTGCGCGGCAGCTTGGACCTCAAAATGATAGGCCTTGCGGAAACCATCGAGCAAGGAATGGCAGGGGGGCTTGGCGCCGAGAAGAATTCCATCACGCAGCGCGAGCTTTGTGCCCTCGTCCAAGAATTTGTCTCGTTCAATAGAGCGCGCCGCATACCTCTCCCGAAAAATTCCGAAGAATTTGAATTTTTACTTTCGCCTCGCATAGAGCTGACGCAAGATGAGACGCGCGAGCTGGCCGGCAAGGAATGCACGCCTATAACCAGGCCCTTTGCGGCCATAAATTATTTTCTCATGAGATGCTTTGCCCGTGATTTTGCAGGTGCCAAGATGCTCACGAGAAACTATGTCCGCACGGACCTTTTCCCGGAATTTGCACCATCGGACATGCTCCGAAATTCCATCAAAGAAGACAGCAAATCCACTGGAACAAACTCCGACTACTATGCCACCGGCAGCGACTCGGATTTTGGAACCTTCAGGACGCGCAAGTTCTATGTCTGCGAGTCCCTCATAGAGTTTGACGCAAAATATTATCTGGTCCTCACGCGCGTTTGCCTCGAGAATCTCCATGTCGTAAAATACGAACGAATAAATTCGTTTCGCATATCCTTGTGGGAGGCCTCGCTCATCCTCAATCAGCCGGAATTCATCACGGTATACGATGTTGTCAGCCAGATGGACGAGGTCAGTATCAATTCGTTTCCGCTTCTTCGCAATGCCACGGTATCCAAGCACGAGTGCGGAAACCTGTTTACGATTTATTATCCTCACAACAAGCATCTGCAAAAGCCTGTATATCACATGTATGATGACCTCTTCGGTATCTGCTACGCGCTGGACAGCGGCCAAATAGTACTTGCATCCAGGAGCCGCGAGAATATCGAAACGCTCGAATACCAGCTTCTTAGGTCGAAGCACCAGTACTCGATAGTTCTCGTCTCCAGATACGAATTCAA
>CAVGEP010000177.1:0-2170 GCA_963628105.1 Alistipes communis | reverse complement strand
GAATTCAACCATTCCGTGATGCAGGATTTTGTGGAACGCTGCTACGAGGATTTTGAGGATTATTTGCATGATCTTGGCGCGGACGATTAGTCCGCGTTTTTTTCTTATTTTTTTATTGAGAATTATTATGTCAATCTCTGTTCGTAATTTGCCAAACACTTTTCAACATATCACAAAGCTTAATTTATCAATCACCAGGCCAATTATCCACAAGTTTTATCGTGATTGTATACAATTTTCTCCACTTATCCATGTGGATAAGTCCGCCCTTTATTATCCTTGAAATTTCAATGTGTTCACTATGTTTTGCAATTTGTCAAGAGGAAGTTATCCACAGATTTTTGGGCTGACATAATCACGATTATCGGGTCTTGTTCGCGCAGCGAATAAATATGCGAAAAATCGTCAAAAAACGTTCGCATCCGCCCTCGATTTTTTATCCGAAATCTGCGAGAAAGGGCCGCCCTTTCGGATTTTGTATATGCATATCGCTGGATTTGTGCTATACTCGATTTGTATAACGGTTTATATATCGGTTTATATATCGGAGGGAAATTTATGCAAACGATTCGATTATTCAAAGAAAATGTATATATGAAGCAAGCCGAGGCCACAATCACCTCGGCAGTGCAAAAGGATGAGGAGCTCCTGCTTACATTAGACAGGACCATCTTTTTCCCGGGCGGCGGCGGGCAGAGCTGCGACCTCGGGGAAATCGACGCATACGACCTTGCGGAGGTATATGAATTCGAGGGCGAGATTTATCACAAGATCGACCTCGCTCATCAAAGCGCCGCCGCCAAAGCTCTCGCCGCCGGCAAGACGGTTGAGCTCAGGCTCGACTGGGAAAGAAGATTCGACAATATGCAGCGCCACTGCGGCGAGCACATCCTCACGGGTATATTCTTCAGAGAATGGGGCGCCACAAACCGGGGATTTCACATGGGCGAGGAGTATATGACCATCGATATCGCCTTGGAAGAGGGCGCCCGTGCCCAGGCTATCACCTGGGATATGTGCCTGGTAGCAGAGCGTCTCGCAAACGATGTGATTGCAGAGGATCTTGCCATTATCACGCGCCACTTTGACAGCTTCGAAGAGGCCAGCAGCAAGCCCATGCGCAAGAAGCTGACTATCGAAGAGGACATTACCCTCGTGGGCATCGGCAGCGTCGATTATGACTGGGGCTGCGTAGCCTGCTGCGGCACTCATCCATCTTCGGCAGCGCAAGTAGGCCTGGTCAAGATATACAAATTAGAAAGCAACAAGGGCATGTACAGGATTTATTTCGAAGCAGGAAAGCGCGCCTTCGAAAAGTATCAGCAGCAGTTTGAAATTCTCAATACCCTTTGCAATTTCCTAAGCGCAGGCACGAATGACGTGCTCGAAAAATTCAGCATAAGCCGGGAAAAGGATAAGGAAATACGCAGCCGGCTTCATTTCCTTAAGAAAGAAATCATCGCTCGCGAGGCGGCCTCCATCATCGATGACTTGGGAGAGATTTGCTCCCCAAAATCAGCTCGCATCTCCGAAAGGGACCCATCTCAGGAGCTTGCGCCACAGCAAAAGCCTGCGCCGCTGCGCAGGTATCGCCTGCTTACTCTGGACGATCTTGTTTCTCTGAGCAGGGAAATAAGCCCCGAGGTCAAAAAAATTTATTTCCTCGTGCACGAACCCTCAAACACCGTTCTTCTGGTTTCTGACGGAAGCACGGACTGCGGCAGGCTCGTCAAGGAAAATGCCTCTATTTATAACGGCAAGGGCGGCGGAAATAAGACCATGGCACGGGCGATCTTCCCAAAGAGCGAATATGTAGATGTCTTTATAGACCTCATCGAAAAGCACCTAAGATAGGTGCTTTTTGTTTGCGCCACAGCATTTATTGCGGCGTTTTGCAAGACTTTTTGTGTTTTTCTTGAATTTTCTGAAAATTTACTATTGACAAACGGTGGTGGCAGCGTTATTATATTTACATCAAAAGAATTGTTTGAAAGATATATTAAATTCGCATGGGAGGAAACAAAATGTTATTTAAGTTTTATGCTTACTATTATTACTTTACCGATGACAAGTAAATAGCCGGGCAAGACTTATGAATTGAATATATTTTTTAGGTCCGCTTGTGGTTTGTCCTCGTTATGAGGGAGCCTGTCAAGGGGATTTTTTTTAC
>CAVGEP010000176.1:0-4037 GCA_963628105.1 Alistipes communis | reverse complement strand
GCTGATGCAGATGTCCAGCAGAATTTCAAAGGGCTACGGCTACTTCTTTACCTGTGCGCTGTATCTTACCATCGGACCGTTCTTCGCAATTCCAAGATGCGCGGCGACTTCATTTACCATGGGAATCGAGCCCATTATCAGCGGAAACGAAACCCTGGCACAGGCGATTTTCACCACGCTGTTCTTCGCGGCGGTACTGTTCTTCACCCTTAGACCATCAAAGATCATGGAATCTGTGGGCAAGTACCTGAACCCGATTTTCCTGGTTTGCCTGGGCATTTTGATGGTTGCGGCGCTCCTTTCGCCAACGGAGGCGATTTCCGAGGTGCCGGTAAGCGAAAGCTATGCCGAGAGCGCCTTTGCCACGGGATTCCTGCAAGGCTATGATACCCTGGACGCTTTGGCATCCTTGGCATTTGGAATTATCGTTATCAATGTAATAACCGGAATGGGGATCAAGGAGCCGGGAGATATTGCAAAGAGCACCATCAAGGCGGGAATCTTCGCGATGATCCTTATGACCTTTATTTATGCGGTAATCGCCATCGTCGGAGCCCAGAGCTACGGACTCTATGCCGACAGGCTTTCCGATCCGTCCTTTAATGGCGGAACGGCGTTTTCGATTATCGCGCGACACTACCTTGGGAGTGCGGGAATGATTATACTCGCCCTTACGGTTACATTCTGCTGTATGAAGACGGCGATAGGACTTGCCACCTCCTGCGCGGACACCTTCTCGGAGATTTTCCCGAATTCCATGTCATACCGTAATTGGGCGATTTTCTTCACGGCGTTTTCGCTGCTGGTGTCAAACATCGGCCTTTCAAAAATCATCTCATTCTCGGCCCCGGTGCTGTACTTCCTGTACCCGCTGGCCATCGTGCTGATACTTCTTTCGATTTTCGGAAAGTGCTTCGGAAACGCAAGGGCGGTTTATGTTTGCGGAATCTCCTTTACGATGATCGCGGCGGTGCTTGACCTGTGCAGGGTTAGCGGACTTGCAAGCATGCAGGGCATTGTAGAATGGGCGTCGGGCTGGCTGCCGTTCTATTCCCTGGGTCTTGGCTGGTTGGTTCCGGGAGCGGTTGGAACAATCGTTGGACTAATCGTTGCAAAGTTTACGAAGAAGAACGCATAGATAAATACAAAAGAAAAAATTATTTCAGGGGACTTCGGTTCCCTTTTTTCTTATGCAAGGGCAGGGAGGCTGGCGTCCGCAGCGAAATTCTGTATGCCATAAAGCACAAGTACCTCTGTAATTTCGTTTTTTTCTATGTAGTCACGGAGATCTTCCCGAAAAAACCGCGGGTCGATAACGCGAACCTCTTCAAAATCCTCACAGGCGAACTGGGAAAAGGTGTTGCCGTAGGAATCCTTTATGATTAGGAGCTTCCCGCTTCCGGCATCGCCGCTCCCATCAATCACAGTTTCTGCTTGATTCGAATTGAGGAACACGGCATATTGATCGCTGCCTTCGAGATATTTTTTCTCATAAATGCTGCCTGTTTCATACTCACCGCCGTTATAGGAAACCCTGCGGTTTTCGTGTATATACCAGGCAGTGATGCTCTCGGCGGGTACCGTCGGCAGGGGAACCTTGTTCCAGGTGGTGCCACGGAAATTGTCGCACAATTCTTCTTTTGTCCAGCAGCTTTCCGATGCCGCCTTTCGCCCAATTTCAGTCATCCATTCGCAATAGGCATAGTAGGCACCAAGGCTCGTCCAGTGATGGTCTGTGCGGTAGTAAATATTTTCGTCCTTGTGGGCGTCTAAAATCTTTTTTACATCCATGGTCTTTAGCCCGGCATCCTGCAACACTCCAAGCATTTTCTCATAGCTTGCCGCCGGAGCGAAGGCAGGCAGTTTATCCGTTAAGACCTGGGAAGCCACCGGAACAGTCATCGTCCACACATCGATTCCGCGCTCTTCAAGGTCAGCCTGTAGGGATGCCACCGCTGCCGCGTTCAGCTTCAGCAGCTTCGGGTTATAGCTTGCGAACTTGTCCATGAGATAATTGTCCTTCGCTATGTAAACCCCGCCGGACTCGTGCTTGCCTACCGCCATTTCCGCAAAGGTTTTTAGCGTAATAAAATGATCCCGCAGGGGAATTTGGTCGCTGAGATAATCCTCCAGCCCCTCCGCAAAATTTCCGGAGAAAAATTCCTCCGTATCAAAAGTCGGAAACTCTGCCAGCGTTCGTTTCTCGTGTTCAGAGTAAACCCGATCCGGGGTAAGGGGTCCCGCCAGCGTTGAAATCGTCAGCAGGATAGCCGCAAATAGGATGATTCCTTTGTTTCTTGTCATAATCACGCCTCCATGCTCTAAAATCTGAAATACAGGAAGGGGTTGTAGGAGCCGCTGATGAGATATGCCATGGAAAGCAGCAGAAGACAAAGCATTCCGCCGCAGTCCGCAAAAATCCCAAGACATAGGGCACGCTTTCCGGCAGTTTCCCCATAACCGCCGCCGCTTTGCATTGCCCGGAGCTTTTCATTAAACCTTTTATAGGCCTTCCTCCCCAGTTCCGTTGCCGCAAAGGCGCAGAGCAGAAGCATCGGAGCGTAGCTCAGCAGCAGGTACAGACTCGCCGAATCGTACAGCGTGCTTCCCCCAAGCATTGCCATTATCCAGTTCGCCCCTGCGGAAATTTTCTCAAATCCGAATATCGGCCAGCTGAAGCTGATAAAAAACAGCGCATAAATGTGCTGAGCCGCGCTGCTTAGCCTTTCCAGCCATTTCAGCAGGAAAAGCTTTTCAACAATCAGCAGCAGACCGAAATAAATACCCCAAAGAACAAAGTTAAAACTTGCCCCATGCCAAAATCCGGTTAGAACCCAGACGATGGCAATATTGCGAAGCTGCCTTAGAAGCCCCCCTCGGTTGCCACCCAGGGGGATGTAGACATAGTCACGAAACCACGTTCCCATGGAAATATGCCAGCGTCTCCAAAAATCCGTGATGCTTTTCGCGGTAAACGGATAGTTGAAATTTTCCAGAAAGTGAAATCCAAACATCCTCCCCAGCCCGATTGCCATATCCGAATACCCCGAAAAATCAAAGTAAATCTGAAAGCCGTATGCCACCGCCCCTAGCCACGCCGTCAATACCGTAGGATCGGCTTGGACGGAGGCCGCTTCCCACAGAAGCCCGATATTATTTGCCAGCAAAACCTTTTTTGCAAGCCCCGAAACAAATCTGCGAACCCCCTCCGCAAAAAGTTCGGGGGTATGCTCACGGCCTTCAAGCTCATTTGCCACCGTTTGGTAGCGGACGATGGGCCCTGCGATAAGCTGCGGGAACAGGGTTACATAGGACGCGAATTTTAGGAAATCCTTTTGGGCAGTAATTTCACCTCTATAAACATCTATGGTGTAGCTCATGGTCTGGAAGGTGTAAAAGGAAATTCCGATAGGCAGCGGCAAATTCGGCTGTGGGATATCCGTTCCCAGCAGCGAGTTAACGCAGCCCACCAGAAAATCGCTGTATTTGAATACCCCTAAAAGCCCGATGTTGATGATAAGCGATGTCAAAAGCGGAGGCTTAGCGGAGACTCCGCGGCTTCTTGCACTCTCCACCAAACGCCCGCAGGTATAGTCCAGCAGGGTCGAGAAGATCATCAGGCTCACATAAATCGGCTCGCCCCAGGCGTAAAAAACCAGGCTGAATAGGAGAAGCACAAGATTTTTGTATTTTCGCGGCGAGATAAAATATGTAAGCAGACAAAGGGGCAGGAAACCTTGCAGAAAAGTCAGACTCGAAAAGACCATTTTATACAGCCTCGTCTTCCGTTATTTCAAAGAAATTGTTATTTCCGCTATCTTTTGGTATCGTGATTTTATTTTTTGCGCTGCCGAAAATCTTTTTCCAAGCCTTATCGACTTTCTTGGCCTGGGTCTTTGCATATTTTGCCTGTTCCTCGTCGCTGAGACTGTCGTCAGCCGGCTTGCCTTCGATGATGAGAGCCACATAGTTGCCGTTGATATACAGCCTTGCCTGAAGCACCCGCTGCAAATCCATGTTATACATACGGTTATAGC
>CAVGEP010000175.1:0-4082 GCA_963628105.1 Alistipes communis | reverse complement strand
GTACGGGATCAATTACCCCGCAGCTAAAAAATAGCCATCCCGGAAGTTTTGCGGGGCTCTTAGGCTTTTGGGATGCCCTGTATCTCTGTTTACAAGAACTTTGGCCGTCGTGCATTGCCAAATAAAAATAAACTGCGAGAGTTCCCGCAGTTTTTGGTGCAATTTCTCTTGTTATAAGGATTCTATTTCCTGTGCAGTCAACCCTGTGTTCTTTGCAATCACATCAATCGGAATGCCGGAGGCTTTAAAGTTTTTTGCGATTTCGCGCTTTTCCTGCGCCGCACCCCGTTCGATTCCAGACTTCTCACCCTTAGAAAATCCGGACTTTTCGCCTTTTGAAAATCCAAGTTTGAGGCCTGATTTCTGTCCTTTTGAGAAGCCGGATTGCTCCCCTGCGTCGTAGGCATCCTTTGCTGCTTCCCGCGCCCTGATCTCCGCAAACTCCTCCACCGTAATTTCCTTGAATAACATACCGGTTACCTCCCTGCTATGCTTCTTAAGGAAATCCGCAATCAGTCCCTCGTCCATGCAGCGCTTTACTGCGACATCAATTGCTCCTTGCAGATCACCGCCGTTTCCTTTCATCTCTTCCCGTATGTAGAAAAGCAGCTTGCTGTAGCCGAGCAGCGATGGGCTTTTTTCGAGAATTTCCTTGCTTTCAGTATAATTCAAATTTACAAGGTTTACAACAAGTTCTACGGAATTTTCTTTCGGCTCTGCTAAAAAACTCTCCGAAAGCCTAAGCTGCTTTTCTTCCCACTCCCCTTCGCCCACATAGAAAACATAAAATTCCGGGGCAGGGAACTTTACCGCCTTTTTCCCGTAGAGGCCTTCCTTTCCGGTGATATCTTCTAGGGTTCTGCTGACATAGCCTAGGCAGCGCATGGGGATATTCATGTTTACGGTGCTTTGGCACTCCGTCAATACCAGATGTCGGTCTTTTATCACAAAGCCAAGGTCGTTGTTGCGGTCTATGTATAGGGCGTTTTCCAGGGTGGTGTACTCCAGTTTTGTGTCCGGCGGCAGGTTTTCCCCTGTCACCGCATTGTAGAGTTCGATTGCCCGTCTGGGCTCTGAAAAGAGCAGGCAAAAGGTTGAATCCTTGTGGTTTCGCAAAGGCTTTGGGCTCCTGCGGGATATACTGCTTGCATTTTTTTCGGTGCCTGTGTTCATATGATAACCTCCAAATATTGTTTTGCGTTGCGCTATTTTGTATCTTTATTGGTTAAATAGAAGTATTTGTAAGCTAATTATATAATTTCTCGGTGTGAAATGCAAGCATTTTTTCTATTTTTTGTAAGCGTTATGCCATTTCTCTTACTCCGGGGGCAGTATACTATTTCATTTGTTATTCTTTTAGGAATAACGGCTGTTCGCGCTTGGGATTGAGCATTCTTTTTTGGTATAACCCTTTGCTCATTTTGTCTACCTTCTGGGGTACAGTTTGTTTGGATATCAAAAAAGCAAAGGAAGCATATGCGGTTTTTCGGCCATGCACATGCTTCCTTTTGTCATTTGTTTTGAGGCATCTCTGCTTAGTTATTTATTTGAGTCATCCCCGCCTGGTTTTTTATTCGAGGCATTTTTGCTTTGTGTTTCTTGCAAACACTTATTTTGCGAGAATTTTATTACCGCCTATTTTGCGAGAATTTCATCTTCCTTCTGATAGTCGAGGTTGTACTTTCTTACATTGAGCACCGAAATCAAAACGATATTTACGATAAGCAGTGCAATAAATACCAAATATGCGCCTCTCAGGCTTCCTGTCAGTGAAAGGGCAACTGAGTTAATCTTGTAGTTGAGCATCAATACAATTTCCATGATCGGGAAATAGATCGAATATACAAGGTCGAAATTGTGCCTGCCGAAAACCGATGCCGGAAGGGAAACCATGAAGTTCGCCGAAGCTCCGATCGCAACGCCTACCATCATAACGCAGATATATCCGCCTATCATATTATTCATTATGTAGTTAACCGCAAGAGCAGCCGAATACCAAATAAGGAAGGTTCTGATGGCTGTTTTTACGCCCATCTTTTGATCCAGGAATCCAAAACCATAGGAACCTGCAAGGCCGATAAGGGCACATACGGTCATCAAAAGCACCGCTCTTTCCTGGGTGAATCCAAGCTCAACATTTCTGGGAACCATCTGACTCATAACGCCGGTGGTTACCAGCTGATTTATACCGATGATAAGAGATACAAGCCACATTTCTTTAGTTTTCAAGAGTTTAGCCACCGTCCAACGGTTTGTGTTTTCCGTGCTAAACTCCGCATATTCCCTTTCATATACATCTTTTGTTACATTGTCCGGATACATTCCCCATTCCTGCGGAGTATCGCGGATCACCAAATAAGCGATTACCGCAATCACAATCGCCGCAACGCCGGTTACCGTCATGCCCTTTGCCATTCCGTATGCTCCTATCAGAGCTGCAATAAGCGGAACATACAGCGCCGAGCCCAGGTTGTGCCCCATGGTCGTGAAGCCGTTAGCAAGGCCTTTTTTCTTTGGCAGCCATTGAGTTACAAGGTTTCCGCCGCCGATGTAAGCAGCGCCGTTGATGAAGATCGTAACAAGGGTCAATCCGATAAAGTAGCTGGTGGTGTCCGTTGCATGTCCATAGTAGATATACGATGCGCCTGCCAATGCAAGGCATACGGCCGAAAGGGTTCTGCCCCCTACTTTTACGCAGATTCTTCCGATAACGAAGTATGCAATTACGCCTATCAAACCTGCCCACATTGCCAGGTTAAGAAGTTCGGCATGAAGGGCCGTTTGATCCGCAAATCCCAAGCTCTCCCAATGCTGCCCTGCAAAAACATCAATTACGATATTCTGTCCGTCAATGGAAAAGCCGATCAGGAACCAGAACATAACCGCACAATAGAGAATAATTGCCCATGCTTTCCCGAAATTTGCTTTCGTATTTTCCGACTGCAACTTTTTATTTTCTTTCACTGTTTTTTCCTCCTATCTTAATTTATTGCGATGCAAATCCGATTACTGTGATACAAGTCTAATTATTGCAATACGAATTTAATTATTGCGGTATGAATCTAAGGTCGGCCGCTTTCATCACCATCTCGTCCCATGTGCCGAATTTCGTGCTCTCGCAAACGAAATGGTCAAAGACCTTTTTGTGGTAAATCATTTCCGCGCCTCCCCAATTTACCATAACCGCGCTGGAATAGCGAAAATACTCAAAACTCTCAAAGTTCGTATATGTTTTCATAAATTCATCGGTAAACATGAGCTCGAGCATTTCCCAAAATTCTTTTCCCGCCGGAACCCGTACATATCCCTCGGCGTGCAGCGCGCTGTTTTTAGAATCCATTTTCCAGGTTCCCTTTCTTGTATTCCTCGTATTTTGCAAATACATAGTCATGCCATACCTCAGCATCCCTTGCCATGCACGGACGGATGATCTCGTCTTCCTGATCTCCGGTTCCGTCGATGGTTTCGTGGCGCTGAATGGTCAAATAAAGCGCCGGCTCATTCGGAGGGCATCCCAAAATGTGATATGCATTCGGGTGTTGCTTTAAGTATTTCTTTGTGCAATTTCCGTGTAAAACAATTTTTTCATCCGGAATATCCGCCGGTATATCATTGAGGCCGCCGATTACCACCGTCATTCCTTTGTTTTCGTCATATGCGCCTACTGCTTTAAGTTCTTCCATGTTTATTGCAAGAAGCGCCTGGCAGCTGGAACATCCTCCTGCGCACCTCACATCGTATTCCGGCCATCTCACGCTCATATCGCCGATATACGGAATCCACATTTGATAGAAGCAATCCTCTATTTTATCACCGATCACCTCAATTTGATCCATTGAGTAGCAGCCCAGTCCTGCCTTTTCCGCAACGGTAAAATAGGAAACTCCTGAAGTGTCGATACCGGTAACCTCGCAGGCTACACGGTCAATGGCAACCGGATCCTTTGAGCCCAGAATCATGTTGGTTTCAATCGGTACAGGCATGTGCGGGCTGTAACCCGAGGCTGCCCGGTGTGCGTCCATGATGTTCAGCAAACTCCAGTTCCCAATGCATGAAGTGATTCTGCTCAGCAATGTTCGCCG
>CAVGEP010000174.1:0-4137 GCA_963628105.1 Alistipes communis | reverse complement strand
GCATCTTTTCGTTCCACGATTTAGGGGTGCTGCCGGCATTAAAAAGGAACCGGGCAGGATGAATAAGCTCAACCTTATCAGCAATTTCGTAGGCTGCGTCCATAAAATAGTTATATACAGGTCTTGCAAAATTTCCATTGTCTCCGGAATTGCTAAAATCCTCATTGTATGGCGGATTACCAATAACAAAATCAAATTTCATTTTCTGTCCCTTTCCCTTTCTTCAGTTCATAATATTTCACTTTCTTCTGTTCCTGCCAGTCATATAAAACGCAGTCCGTGGCCTCAGCAACATATATGGTTTCGTTTGTTTCTTTTGGAAAAATGTCATCTAAAAAACTTATTTGTCCCGGCAGCGGCATTTCTTCGAGGAAACTGTCACTTTGCTGAAATGGCACAACTTCGTATATTCCGTCCATCTGCCAGAGGTTCCAGCTTATAATATTGGCGATTCTCTTTAGCGAGGAGATACTCGGTTCTTCCTGCCAACGCTCTCTCGTATATTCGCAGAATGTTTCGAGAAGATTCACCCTCGCAATCAGCAGGCTGTCGCCTTGGTATTCGTAGCCATAAACACTCTCAAAGGCTCTGTATACCCATTCGTTCCAATAGCGATGGGAGATTGCATTCTCGTTGATAACTCTAAGTTTCCTATCCAGCATCCCAATTCTGCTTGTGATGGGAATTATATCCCCGCTTGACGCATCATAGCGGGACACGAGATAGGGAGCCTCACCGCAAGTAATTTCGAGGCGGGTGGAAAGGATGTAGTCTTTCCAAGACTTGCCCTCAGGGAAATCAATCTTGCCGGAGGTAGCCTCCCAGCCTTGTCCGTTTTCTGTGTTGAATGGATTTTTTCTCCCGAACCATTCGGCATCGCAGTGGTTGTTCATTTTGTTGCATATCCAAGAGGGAGTAAAAACCTCCGCACGCTTGCGGGTCCTTTTGGACTGCTCATCAAGTCGCTTCAGAACGCGCGGGCGCAAGGCAGATAGACCCTTGCCATACACCCACTTTTTTGTTATCTGCGAATCGAAGGAGATATCCTCATATTCATCGGTTGCAAATATAATATTTCCACCTGTTGCTCTGTCTTTTAGCAAAATCTCCATTGCGGATTTTACCGCGCCGGATGTCAAATCCAAGATGGAATATTTATCGGTCATCAAATTCCTCCCTCATTCTTCATTTAATATATAAATCTTATCCGCATACATCATTGGAGCGGTTCTCGTCATATCGAATAAATTTTCATAACTATATAATCCAGCGAAAAGGCCATAGCAACGCACATCATCTCCCTCGAATACTCGCGTATCCAGAAACTCGTTATATATAAACACAAGCATAACCTTTTCACCATCGTTACCGATTCTCAGCAGTAATGCTGTATAGTCATCGTCGGTATCTTCAACAACTTGAAAAACCTTGCCCTGATCGACGGCCACATGGAGGTCGCATGGGTGCTGTATGGCTGATAACGGACATTGACTTTGGATGCAATTAGTCGTTATTGATTTTCCAATAGCCTTTACGATCTGAGCCGATGCGCTCAATAATACCTCTTTCTTTCATCTCTTTCAATTTTTGCGATACTGTTTTTCTGCTGATAGACAGTTTCTCTGATATGGCAGTAGAGGTATATGCCGGATCTTCGGAAATAAGCATAAGAATTTGAACGGATTTTTCATCCAAATTATCTGTCACCTTTTCTGTCACCTTTTCTGTCACCCTATCTGTCACCTTTCGTGTGACAGAACGAATGCCCCTATCATCCGGTGCGGTAAACTCGATCATAATATCGCCGGGATTGATTGTATAAATGGGTTGTGGAACACCGTCTTGCTGACAAGCTGAGCAGATTTTTTCAATTCCACGCCCCCAACTTTCGATGAAGCCCGCCAGGTAGAATACATGGGCAATATTCGGGTTGTAAGGGCTGGAAGCGTGTTTACGCATTAAGTTTTCCAATGTCCAGTTCTCAGGCAGACAACCGCAGTTGGCAATATACAGCCTATCTTCATATACACTTATCTGAATTGGAACGCCGGACTGATACTGCTTGTGGCACAGCGCATTTAACAGAGCTTCACGCAGAGCTGCTTCCGGTACAAAATATCGTTCAATACGCTGCATGCCCTCGTATGTGATTTTTGCTTTCATGTACTTCAGATATACAAGTTCCACAATTTTGTCAATCTGTTCCAAAATAGAGCCGTGTATCTCGTCTTGATACAGCAGATCGGCATCGGTTTCAAAAAATCCGATTTTAACATATGCACCAAGCTGCCATTTCTCAGGATCTTTTGAAAACAAGAGCATTGCCGCATTTGTCAAATACGAACCATTCATCAGATGCAGCTTTTCCATAAGTACATCCTTTGGCTCGTCCAACACACTCTTATCAATTCGTCCCTTTTTAGAAGCCCACTGCTTAAAGCGTTCCACAATAGAATCATCAATATCATTCAAGGAAAATGCGGGCAGTGGTAGGTTATCCCAAGTGGCTCCACGCTTTCGCATTAAAAATGCTTCCAAGGCGGGGCCGGTCAGAATTTGCCGTGTGCTGCCGCTTCTATAATAGTAGACACCTTTGCATGAAATCCCTATCGAATAAGAAGGGACATCAATCTCAATGTATTCTTTCCCACTTTCTTCATAGAGATTGACTCCGACAATAATACCCATAGCATCTCTTATTTTGTTGGGTATATCCTCAAGGAGTTTGTGGGCGTTGGGCAGGCCAATTACATTGCCGTTGTCATCACAACCAATGTAGATTTTGCCGCCCTGTGCATTAGCATAACCGCAAATCCATTCCAGATATTCGTCTTTCCATTTGCTTTTCCACTCAATATTTTGACTTTCAGGCATTGCTGTCACCAACCTTATCTTTGTTTCTTTTCTTCTCTTCCTCTCCATTTTAACATGAATGCCGAATGTTGTCGAGGGCAAAAGCTGGGCATGAAAAAACGACCCCTCGGACATATGTCTGCGAGAAGCCGCCTTAATGTGGTGCCCACTTCCGGAATCGAACCAGAGACACGGGGATTTTCAGTCCCCTGCTCTACCTACTGAGCTAAATGGGCAAATGATATGAAATTGTAAATGGTGGGCCTTCAGGGACTTGAACCCGGGACCTGCCGGTTATGAGCCGGATGCTCTGACCAACTGAGCTAAAGGCCCTTATTTAGTTAAATGGTCGGGGTGGCAGGATTTGAACCCGCGGCCCACTGGTCCCAAACCAGTTGCGCTACCAAACTGCGCTACACCCCGATGGCTGTCAAATAATTGGCAGGGGCAGTAGGAATCGAACCCACGGCACGCGGTTTTGGAGACCGCTGCTCTACCAGCTGAGCTATACCCCTGAATTATGGCGGAGAAGATGGGATTCGAACCCATGCTGCCCTAATACGAACACTAACGGTTTAGCAAACCGTCCTCTTCAGCCACTTGAGTACTTCTCCTCGCTGAATATTATTTATGGCGGAGAGGGTGGGATTCGAACCCACGGCCCCTTTCGGAGTCACCGGTTTTCAAGACCGGCTCCTTAAACCACTCGGACACCTCTCCATCATGAGTTCTACTGCTCTTTTTTCAAATTGGTGACCCATCGGAGATTCGAACTCCGGACACCTTGATTAAAAGTCAAGTGCTCTGCCGACTGAGCTAATGGGTCAAATATATGGCTGGGGTAGCAGGATTCGAACCTACGAGTGCCAGGATCAAAACCTGGTGCCTTACCGCTTGGCGATACCCCAACATACCCTATGCACTTTGTAAAAATTGGTGAGCCCAGAGGGATTCGAACCCGCGACACACGGCTTAGAAGGCCGTTGCTCTATCCAGCTGAGCTATGAGCCCACACTTGAGTAAAATGGAGCGGATGATGAGAATCGAACTCACGCCATCAGCTTGGAAGGCTGAGGTTCTACCATTGAACTACATCCGCATAAAAAATTGGAGCGGAAGACGAGATTCGAACTCGCGACCCTCGCCTTGGCAAGGCGATGCTCTACCCCTGAGCCACTTCCGCATAAAAATTAAATTGGTCGAGGGAGATGGATTCGAACCATCGAAAGCTCAGCTAACGGATTTACAGTCCGCCCCCTTTGGCCACTCGGGAATCCCTCGATA
>CAVGEP010000173.1:0-4141 GCA_963628105.1 Alistipes communis | reverse complement strand
ATAAACTCAGCCACATCCGCTGCCAAAAACAGGTCGCTGTACTGAATTTCCGGAATGGTCTTCTTGGTGGTAAAGGTGCTGTTTGTCATGCTGACGGGAATCAGATACTCCTGCCCGCTTTTTTTGACCACCGCCTGAATTGTAAAGGAATATCCCGTAAAATTCGAGAGGCTCCCTTTCGGCATCGAAATTCTAAGCTGCAGCGGCTTTGAATATCCGTCGCCTGCTTCTTCTGCTGCGACCTCGTGTATGAGAAAGCTCTCCCAGGGATTTGTCAGATACTTATCCCTTGTGCCATAAAGGAGGACTTTAGGTTCCACATCGTTACCCTCTTCAATTACCACCGCGGCCTTGTCCTGATTATATTCATATCCGCCTGTTTCGAGAAGCTCTCTATCAAGCCTCGTGGTATTTATTTCCTTTCCCGATTTGTCCTTCAGGATAATGCGGAACTCGTCAATCAGCGGAAGTATTCCTATCGTGGATTCCGAGGTCATGGTCGCCTGCAAGGTTACCGATGTATCCATCAAATTGTCAACCCCTGAGTTAAATGCAACGATACCGTCTGTCAAAGGCGAGGTATATACGCTAAGTTTGCCAAGCTGGGCATTTGTTGCCGCCGGTACGGTATTTCCCTCTGTTTTTTCAACGCCGTCCGGCTGTGCATCAAAATTCCCTGCTACCTCCACGGTATATAGGCACGAAAAGGCAAGGCTCTCGACTTCCAAACTGTACTCGCTGCCATCTTCCGGATTTTTTAGTTCAAGCTCATAAACCTCTTCGCCGCCCTGGCTTATCCTTTCTGTATCCCATTTGCCATACAGTCCCGCGGCATTGCCATGCTTGCTGTCTGCAATGCGAAGCTTGAGGCTCTCTCCCCGGGTCAGAGCCTTGTCCGGATCGGAAACCTCGATTTTAAGGGCAAGCTTATCCATGATATTTTCCATTTCGGTAATGGTTACAGTCGGAGCCTGTTTTCGGGTATAAACCGCCTGTGCCTCGCATTTTTCTGCCTCCAGCGGCAGCTGGTTACCGTATCTATCCTTTGCCGCAACGCGGCAGGTATATTTTTTATTTGACTCAAGCTTCGGTGAACTTGAGGTATATCCTGCCAGAGAGGATTTTTGGGCCTTGGACAGGGTAGAGCTTCCTATTACAACGGTTCTGGCCTCACCGCCTCCCTCCGGTGTAAGGGTAAGTTCGAGTCTGTTAAGATATGGAATGGTATTCTGTTTGAAATTTTCAAAATTATATCCTATCAGATCGGGGTCATAGTCCGAAGTATTTTCTATCTTTATATTATTAAGTTTGACAGCATCCGGCTCCCCGGCAAACTCAACATTCCAGGCGGCAGAAAGCGCCTCGAGGTTTCCTTCCTCTATGCTCGGAAGTTTGAGCTCGATGAGGTCAGAATAATAATACTTTCTTGTAAAGACCTGGTTTCCCTCGGCGTCCTTTGATTCGTCATTATAGCGGAAGTTATATTGCAGATAAACCGTCTGCCCCGGCTGCAATGTGCTGAGTACAAATGACTGGCTTGAGGAAGCCTTGTTTTTGCGAAGCGTCGTGGATTTCCCGTCGTAGGTTTCGGAAGGATATACGGTATATCCGGCCTCGTTTACGGTAGAACCGCCGCTTCCTTTCAAAGCCTTGAATACGGTGAAATTCACTCCTCGCACGATAACTCCGCTGGGGTCTTTGACCTCAACGTCAAGTCCCAGCCCGTAGCTCCAAAGCTCGATGCTGTTCAGGCTCACCTCAGGAACGGTATATTCGGGCTCATCCGCCTTGCTATCCCCGCCGTTTCCTCCGTCGCCGCCTCCGCTGGAATCTCCCTTGTTGCTGTCATCCGAAGAGCCGCTATCGTCCGGTTTATTATCATCTATATCTTTGTTATCGGACTTCCCATTGTCTGGGCTGCTTCCGCCGGCATCGCTGCCTCCGCCTCCGCCGGATTCTCCCTTGTTACTGTCATCCGCAGAGCCGCTATCATTCGGCTTATTATTATCTATATCCTTGTTACCGGATTCTTTATTGTCTTGGCTGCTTCCGCCGTTAGTGGTGGTCTCAGGAGTCTTTTCTGCGGGTTCCTGCCCGTTGGCAGCTTCGCCTTTGTTATCCTCGTCCTTCTGGCCGGCATCCTCCTTATCTATCTTTTCCGGCTCTTTCTCTTCTTCTTTCTCCGGTTCTTTCTCTTCTTCTTTCTCCTCTTCTTCGTCCGCAGGAGCTACCTTGTCTGCCTCCTCTTTCTCCTTAATATTTTTGTCGGAGCTTGTATCCTTTTTGACTTCGGACTCCTCCTTGCCATTCAGTATCTCTCCTGCCTTTTGGAGTTCTTCTGCCTCCCTGCTCGGGCTGTCCGAATTTTCTATGACCTCGCCGATCAGGCCCAGCGCGTCCAAAAGATCTATATAAGCATATTCGTGTTCTCCGAATTTCAGGGTAGCGTCAAATACGGCTTCTTCCTTTGTATATCCAAGGGAGCCGTTGTTATAGGCATACCACGAAATCGAGTCCTCGGTCAGAGACAGGATGCTCCCCATAGGTATGACGGTATCTCCAAGAGCATTACAAAATACCGCCTGCTGAGCGTTCATATAAAGGCCTCCGGAAACAGAAAGCAGTATGAATTCTCCCTCGTCGGCCCGGCTCATATCCGAATTATAAGACAGACCCTCGCGAAGATAAAGCCCCTCAAAGGTCTGATAAAGATCTGTATCTGTGGTAATGAGCCAGTTCTCGTCGCTCAAAAATCGAAGCCCATTGCCTCCGTTTGTATAGAGCGGAAAGTTCACGTCAATTTTTTCCCGGTCTTCTCCTACATAATATCCTGCAAGCGAAGAATATACCGCGTCTCCATAATTGACCTCCACAAGGGAAATTGCGTCTCCTTCCCCTGCTGCCAAAGCCCTTTGTATTCCTGCGTCTTTCGGCACCGCAAATCCATCTTCTTCCATGGTGCAAAAGGCGCTGCTCGCCCCCACTATGGCTACGGTAGCGCAGCACATAATTGCAATCGCCGCTGCAAATAGCTTTTTCATGAACTAGTCTCCTCCATTTTCCTGAATTGCTCTGTTTTTACACACATCTGAATCATATAATAGGATCGAACAAATCCGCACGTGTGGCAAGGAGCCTCCGCTCGCCGTCATACATGGTTATCGTATCTCCCATGAGAGAAATAGTATAATCTCCGCCTCCCGCCGTAGCGCTGCCCGAGCCGTCCGAAAGCTCCATAAAAAATTCCTTGGGCTCATAATTAAATACCATCATATATCCGCCATAGACGGCTTCCACATAAGAAAGGGCAGGTATTTCCATGGAATAGCCATTAAATTCGATTGTCACGGGTTCAAGAAAGATATAAAAGTCCTTCCCGTCATAGAGAAATCCATGCTGAGGCTTGGCTTCTTTGTTTTCCCTTGTAACGGTTATGGTTCCATATTCGTCATACTCCACCTCGCTAAAATATGAGACCCTTGCGGTCTGGCCGGCTCTGGGATTGATGAGCATCATATCCGTTGCAAGGACCATCCCGGGCGACGAATCGAGGTATACCGGCAAAAAAGTTTCTGTACTGTTTTCTCCCTGAAAAAGCAGAGTCTTTTCCTCTGAGTTTATCTTCAGCTTTGCTCCCTGCTCCACTGCCACCGCCTTTCCGCCATAATACTGGTGGGACGGTTCTTCTATGGTATAACTCTGTCCAAAATCTACCGTAAGAAGGACGATTACGACGGCAACCACCGCCGCAACTGCCGAGAAAAGAAGAATAAGCTTCTGAGACTTCTTCAGGTTAAGCTTCCCGCCGCGAAGCCCCTCGGGTACATAGATTGATTTTAGTTCAGAATCAGTTTTCGATTTCATATTGTTCTTCCCTCCAAATCTGTTCGGGTTTTATGTCGCGCGCCGCAGATATGGCATTTATTTCGTTCAAAAATAGATATATGCTAAAAAGTATCAGAAAGGCTCCCATGGCAATGTAGAGCATCACAAAGGGCGCGCCCCCTGCCATTTCCCGTATGAATCCGCATACCAGATTGGCAGATATAAGCCCCGCAAGCTGAAGGAAAAGCCAGATAAAATCTCCTGCCCCCTTAAGAAGGCTCTTTCCTGCCATTGCACCTGTAGTGCCCGGTATGAT
>CAVGEP010000172.1:0-4159 GCA_963628105.1 Alistipes communis | reverse complement strand
TCCCTGCCTTTGGGTATTGAACAAGGATAATCCCAAGGTCAGACACCGCGAGCTCGATAAATTTATGAAAATAAAGTTTGACTTCGTGATTCCGATGATAGAGCCGAGCGAATTTTATCGGGCAGAGTACAGTGGAATGCCGATTTTCAAGGCAATCGCAAGGCCAGGCGGTGACGAGAAGAACGGCAGGATGAGAGCCGTAGCAGAGACGGCTGCGATAGCAGAAAAGATACGTAAACTTTTGCCGATATTGTGAATTTCGATATTTTGCTATTTAATTTTGGTACGAAATGTAGTATAATTAATCTGTATATGTTGTAAATACAAGATAAATGTTGAATTTTAGACTACGAGTAGACTACGATTAGGCTACGATTAGACTAAGAAAGGAAAAGAATGATTACATTTGATCATGTTACGAAAAAATATCGTACAAATATAGGACTGGATGATGTCAGCGTGCATATAAAAAAAGGCGATTTCGTATTCCTGGTCGGCCCGAGCGGCGCAGGCAAGTCCACATTCATCAAACTGATCTTGAAAGAAATAGACGCAGATGATGGCAATATAAATGCCTGCGGCTTCGAGGTTACGAACCTTTCGAATCGCGAGATTCCGATTTTTCGTAGAAAGGTGGGAACGGTATTTCAGGATTTTAGGCTGCTACCCAAAAGGACGGTTTTTGAGAATGTAGCCTTCGCCATGGAGGTTTTGCACAAGACTCCGAAACAGATCAGGAAACAGGTTCCGCAGGTTTTGAGCCTGGTAGGGATAAGCGACAAGGCGCACAAATACCCGGACGAGCTTTCCGCGGGAGAACAGCAAAGGGTAGCCATCGCCAGAGCCATCGTCAACAACCCGACCGTTTTGATCGCAGATGAGCCTACGGGGAACCTTGACCCGAATACGGCGTGGGAAATCATGGATTTGCTTGAGCAAATCAACATTCGCGGCACCACAATAGTGATGGTCACCCACGCAAAGGACATAGTTAACAAGATGAATAAGCGTGTAATTGCAATTGAACAGGGCAGAATAGTCAGAGACGAACAGGGACAATACGGACAATACGGATATAAGGAGGAGCTAGACTTTGGTGCATAGTTTTTTTTATAATATTAAACAGGGTGCCATCCAGATTTTTCGAAACAAGGGAATGAGTCTTGCCTCGATATTTTCGATCCTGGCGATGCTGCTGATCCTGGGAATGTTCTTCGTGATAACGATGAACATCAACCTGTTTACGGAGGTTGTGAAGCAGGACTACGACCAGGTAGAGGTTTATCTGCTGGATGATACAGACGAGCAAGCAGCACAGGAGCTGATGGCAAGGATTAAGGCTCACGAGGGCGTTACGGATGTGGAATATCGCAGCAAGGAAGATGCACTCGAAATTCTGAAGGAGAGATGGGGAGAAAGCGCTTACCTTCTGGATTCTTTGGGCAGCAATCCGCTTCCGGCTTCGATTTTGATAAGCGTTGAATCCCTCGATAATGCCGGGGAGGTGGCCGCATTTGCGGGAACCCTGGACGGAATTGAGGATGTGCAATATTACCAGGAGACGGTCGAAAAACTGACGAAGATAACAAACTTCCTGCAGATAGGCGCGCTTATTATAATGGCATTCCTGATTGTGGTTTCGGTGGTTGTGGTTTCGAATACGATTAAGCTGACGGTATTCGCCCGCGAAAAGGAAATACGCATAATGAAATATGTCGGAGCGACGAACTGGTTTATCAGAGGGCCGTTCCTGGCAGAGGGCATAATCATCGGAATGTTTGCGGCACTGGTATCCACGGGGCTGATAACCTTGATCTACAAGAGGCTCATCGCGGCGATAGGTCCGCAGGTGCTGGCTGTTGTATCCATGCCGCTTATCGGGCCGCAGTATATGACAGAGAATATGCTTATAATATTCCTTGCGCTGGGCATCAGCATTGGCGCTTGCGGCAGCATCATTTCGATGCGCAAATTCTTAGATACATAAGAGAGAGGGGAACGATGGATAGATTTGGGAGAAAAGGTATTGCGCTTATCATGTGCGCAATCTTGATTACGGTATTCTCGTGCTCGGGACTTGCATTTGCGGCTACGGAATCCTCACTCAGAGATGACCTGAGTGATGTCAAGCAGGAGCAGGATGAGCTCAGCAAGCAGATGTCGGATATCGAGCAGGACGTAAAGGATGTAAAGGCAAAGGTTGATGCTCTGACTGCGAAGATCAACGAATCTGCACAGGAAATTGCCGAAACCGAGGACAAGATCGAAAAAAAAGAAAAAGAGATGAAAAAGCAGGAGAAGAATCTCAATGCGCGTCTGAAGGTTATGTACAAGAACGGCTCGCTTGGGTTCATCGATGTGCTTTTGGGATCGGGCAGCATCTCCGAGTTTGTCTCAAATGTGGAAATAATCAAGAGAATTTACGAAAATGACGTGGAAGTTCTCGAGACCCTGGAGAGAGAGCAGAAAGAGTTAGAGGCGACCAAGGCGGAGCTGAAAAAGAAGCGCGCAAGCCTCGCAAGCCAAAAGGAAGAACTCGCAGCAGAGAAGGCAGATCTTGAGGAAAAGAAAGCAGCCCTGAAGAAGGAAGAAGATGCACTCAAGGCAGAGGCCGACAGGCTCACCTCCGAGATTAAAAAGCTGACTGACCAAAACAGCAAATATGTCGGCGGAGAGTTCACATGGCCTTGCCCTGCAAGTACATACATCACAAGCTCCTTCGGTAACAGGCTTCATCCGATTTTGAACACGTGGATCTATCATACCGGCGTCGATATAGGCTGCTCAAGCGGCAAGGATATTTTGGCTGCGGCAAGCGGTACGGTTATTATGGCAAGCTGGTATGGCGGATACGGCAACTGCGTCATGATCGACCACGGCGGCGGAATCGTAACACTCTACGGTCATGCCTCGGAGCTTTGCGTAAGCAACGGACAGAGCGTAAGTCGGGGACAGGTTATCGCCAAAGTCGGCTCCACCGGCCGCTCCACGGGACCTCACCTGCACTTTGAGGTGCGTAAGAACGGCGAATATGTAAATCCGATGTCGTACTTTAACTAAACGGAACGGAAGTACGCAAATGACAAACTATCAGATAATAAAAGAATTACTTAATAATCGCGGCATTGTTACCGAGGCGGAGATCACGGAATTTCTCTCGGAAAAGCCCAAACTTACATATGACCCATCCCTGCTTACCGATGCGCAAGCGGGGGTGGATTTAATATTGTCAGAAATCGCCCGCGGCTCGAAAATCTGTGTCTACGGAGACTACGATGCTGACGGGATTACGGCTACCGCACTGATGCTCGGCATCCTCCGAAAGCTTGCGCCTGCAGAGGAACTGGATTATTACATACCGTCCAGATTCGATGAGGGATATGGTCTAAACATGGAGGCTGTGAGGCATATCGCAGACAAAGGAACCAGGCTAGTCATCACCGTTGACTGCGGCAGCGTTTCCCCTGCGGAGGTTGAATACGCAAAGAGCCTGGGAATGAAGATTGTCGTCACCGATCACCATACGATAACGGACGAAATGGCGGATTGCCTCGTGATAAATCCTAAGCGTGCAGACGACGAATATCCCTTCAAGGGACTTTCCGGCTGCGGTGTAGCCTTCAAGATGGCACAGATCATCCAAAAACGCGCTGCCCTCCCCAAATCCGTCCTCACGGAACTTCTTGACCTGGTTGCCATAGGAACCATAGGCGACATAATGCCAATGCTTGACGAAAACAGGACCCTCATAAAATTCGGGCTAAGGGTTTTGAATACGGGATATAGATACGGTCTGAAAAAGTTAGCCGAGGGGGCAGGACTTAAGCTGGGCGAAATTACGGCGGAAAACATAGGATTTGTGATTGCTCCGCATCTGAACGCTTCAGGAAGGATGCAGGATGCCTCGCAGGCGGTGAAGTTGCTGCTGGAACCTGAGGGAAGCTCCGAGGCCGACAGGATAGTCGAGGATTTGCTGTCCAAAAACAGAGAACGCAAGAAAATACAGCAGGAGACCTTTGATCTTTGCGCAGAAAGGATTACAGAACTGGAGGATTTCCTGGTTCTGCGCCTGGAAAATGCCCATGAGGGAATTACGGGAATCGTAGCCGGCAAGCTCAAAGAGCGATATAACAGGCCGACAGTTCTTCTGACGCCATCA
>CAVGEP010000171.1:0-4167 GCA_963628105.1 Alistipes communis | reverse complement strand
GGCGGTGAGCATAAGCCAGTTCATCGACACGGTTAAGGCGTTGTAAAAGTGTCTCGTTCGCAGGGATCGATAATGTCTACCCCTGACAAATCAAATGAAGCAATACCGATTCGGGCAGCAGAGCGTTTCTGCTGTCCGTTTTCTTTTGTGTGACACCCCGGTCCATGCGCCGCCGGGTAGTCATAAACATAATTCAGCAAGGAGGTTGTCTGTCCAATGAGAATCCAAAAGCGAGGAGGTGCGCCGCCCATGGATCATATCAGAAATATCCGCAAGGGAGGGCATATATGGCAAAGAAACTTGACCCGCAAGAGATAGAGCAATTCCGTCAGAAAAAGACCCGCGCCGATAATCGTGAAGAACGTAAGGAGCGCATACATGACGGAATCCGCAAAAATCGGGAAAGCGGCGGTGTGATTGTGATACCGCCACCCCCAGCCGTACAGGAGCAAGGGCAGTCTGCCCGGAAACTGCGCGTAGCCGCTTATGTTCGCGTCAGCACACAGGAGGAACAGCAAGTAGGCAGCTTTGAAATGCAGATAGTCTATTTCAAGTCCAAAATCGAGAGCAATCCAGATTGGGAACTGGTAGAAATTTACCAAGATTACGGCATCAGCGGCACTTCTACAACCAAGCGGCAGGGGTTTAAGGATATGATTGATAACGCAAAAGCAGGAGGTATTGACCTTATTCTAACCAAGGGCATAAATCGCTTTGGAAGAAATACGGTTGATATTCTGAACAATTTGCGTACTCTGAACTCCCTGACCCCGCCTGTTCCGGTACGGTTTGAAAGCGAGGGGCTGTCCTCTATCGGGGATAGCAGTAACAATCTGCTGATAGCGGTCTTGTCGGCTCTTGCCGAATTGGAATCCCAGCAAAAGAGCGAAGCTATCAAAAATGGTATCCGCTGGCGCATGGCAGAGGGCATCTATCAATTCTCGGTGGTAAATACTCTCGGCTATTACTGGGACCACTTCGGACGGCTGATGATTGAGCCTACGGAAGCGAAGATTGTTGAGTACATCTACGAAAGCTGTTTGGAAGGAGCAACCCCCGCAGAAATCGCAGACGCATTGACCGCGCAGGGCATCAAATCCCCCAAAGGCAAGGACTATTGGCGGGCTGCGACCATTCGCGGAATTTTGCGAAATGAGAAATACTGCGGGGACGCACTCATGCAGAAAACTTGTACGATTGATTTTCGGGAGCATAAATCGGTGAAAAACACCATGCTCAACAAGTATTTCAAAGAGGAACACCACGCAGCAATCATCAAGAAATCCGATTGGCAAAGGGTGCAACAGATTTTGGACGAAAAACCGCTGTCCGGCAGATCGGCAAAACTGCACGCCATACAAAAGCGGTTTACTGTGACACGCTCAAAAGACAAGTATTTTCGAGGGTATATCATTTTAGACCCCCGCTGGACTGCTTCGGAGCGGCGTGAACTGCTGAAAGAACTGAAAAATCTCTAATAACGAAAGGAAAATCTGCTATGAAATTCGATTTTAACGCACTGAACTTTGAGATCCTTGACGCGAACACCAACGCTTACCCTGACATTTTCATCAATCAGAACGGAGTCACCTTCACGAAAAAGGTTCTTGATGACCTGAACTACCCCGCATTCGTCCTGTGCCAGCTTGACGTAAAGAACAAGGTTTTTGCGGTCCGTATGTGCAAGAGCAACGAGCAGAGGGGGTATAAGTTCTCCAAGCCCAAGGGAGAGCAGAAAGCCACCGTCAGTATCACCAACAAGAATTTGGTTGACCCCATTCGTGCAGCTATGGAGGGCGTATGGCAAAGCGATAAACGCTATCGTGTGCGTGGATTTTGGGTCGCAGACGCAAAAACGATGTGTTTTGACCTTTCCGAGGGGGTGCAGGAAGATTATAGGAACACCACCAGCGAAGCCGAAAACGAGGAATGACGGTGAACGGCTTGTTCACCGTATGGCTTTTCTCGCTATAATCGGATAAAGGCGGGGGCAAGTCCTTTGCGGACTTGCCCCTTTGTGTTGAAAAGGTCGATATTGGCTGATTAAAATGCACAGGTAGCTGATGTGGAACAAGATGGGTGAGATTATGGCAAGCAAAACCAAACACAGTACAAGCGATTTTTTCTGCAAGACTTGCCCCGAAACACAACATTTAATTGTAAATTTCTTTGTAGCGTACTTCCGTTCTCACGGACTTTATGATATAATACTTCATGTGATATACCATGCAACTTTGCAGGAGGGGCGGATATGAAAACAAACGATATAAAGCAGTTCGTTATTTATTCGAGAAAATCCAAATTTACGGGCAAGGGCGAGAGCATTGAAAATCAAATTGAAATGTGCCGCCAGTACATTGCCACGCATTACAGTCAGGAAGAAGCAGATGCAGCACTTGTCTATGAAGATGAGGGCTTTTCTGGTGGTACGCTTGAACGTCCGAAGTTCAAAAAAATGATGAGCGATTCGCAGAAAATTAAATTTTCTGCTATCGTTGTCTATCGGTTGGACCGTATCAGCCGCAATATTGGAGATTTTGCAAAACTGATTGAGGATTTAGGCAACCGCGAAATTGACTTCATTTCTATCCGTGAGCAATTCGATACTTCATCCCCGATGGGACGCGCAATGATGTATATTGCTTCTGTATTTTCGCAGTTAGAGCGTGAAACGATTGCGGAGCGTATCAGAGATAATATGCACGAACTGTCTAAAACAGGGCGTTGGCTCGGTGGCACCACCCCAACAGGCTATGAGTCAGAAAGTATATCCAATGTGATTGTAGACGGGAAAATACGCAAAGCGTGTAAATTGAAGATAATTCCAGAAGAAATCAGTATAGTCAAACTGATATACGATAAATTTATTGAAACCGGTTCGCTGACAAAAACCGACCAATTTCTGATGCAAGGACACTATAAGACTAAGCGTGGAAAGACTTTTACCCGTTTTGCTATCAAGGGCATACTATCAAACCCCGTTTACATGATCGCTGACGAGGACGCTTATAATTACCTTATTGAAAATGATGTAGAACTTTTCGCAGATAAAGAGTCCTTTGACAACAAGCACGGTATTATGGCATACAACCGTACCTTGCAGCGTCCCGGAAAAGCGACGCAGATTAAGCCCATGAATGAGTGGATTGTGTCGGTAGGCAAGCACAACGGAGTAATCCCCGGTTCGACATGGGTTCGAGTACAACAGATGTTGGAAATCAATAAATCAAAAAGCTACCGAAAACCCCGCAGTAACACGGCGTTGCTTTCTGGAATCCTTTATTGCGGCAAATGCGGCGATTATATGCGACCTAAAATGTCTGACCGTCTAACCGCAACTGGCGAACCGATTTACACATATCTCTGCACTACAAAAGAGCGTAGCAGAGGTCATGTGTGCGACATGAAGAACGCCAACGGGAATATGCTGGACGCTAAAATTATTGCCACAATAAAGGGTTTCGGTAAAAAAAGTTCGGATATGGCGAAGCGGATTACGCAAACCAAAAAGCGAATCAATGGGAACCGCGAGGGGTACGACGCAGAGGTTGCAAAAGTAAAAGCACAGATAGAGGAAAACGAGAAATCTATCAAAGCCCTTGTTCTCTCTATTGGAAAAGCCGAGGGTACACACGCTGAAAAATATATAATGCAACAGATTGACGAGCTCCACGAAAATGGCGAGGTTCTGAAAAAGCGTTTGTCCGAACTCGAAGCGATTATGCAACAGCACGACCTTGCAGAAATCGAATTTGACATCATCAGACAGTTGCTTGCCACAATGGGTGACAATATCGAAGAATACAGTATTGAGCAAAAACGCGCAGCCATCAGAACCTTTATTCGTAAGGTCGTTTGGGATGGAGAAAACGCCCATGTATATTTGTTCCACAACGATGGTGATTACGAGTTTCCGGAACCGCCCGATGGTGGAAGTGACCCAGATAACGACAATAATACTACCAGCGATTCTCCAGAGCATGACGAGCCGTTAGGAGAGGATAGCGAACGAAATTCTCATGTATCTGCGGCGCAACAGCAAAACGCGCATGGAGGTATCCATCGACGAACCACTGAATGTGGACTGGGACGGAAATGAGCTGCTGTTGTCGGACATTCTCGGCACGGACGAGGATGTGATCTACCGGGATATGGAGCAGGAAGTGG
>CAVGEP010000170.1:0-4179 GCA_963628105.1 Alistipes communis | reverse complement strand
TCCCTGGACACATAACGGCATTGGAGAAGGTGCTGCAACCATCCTATCTGTACACACCGCAGGAAGCGAAGCAGATGCAGGCGAAAATGCAAACCATCCTGCAAAAGATTCTTTCCAAAGTAAATGGCAGCACCGATTACGAACGGGAATTGTCTTTGCACGACATCTTGGTTCGCAATGTCCTTTATGACCATGTGGCGGCAAATAACCTGGACGCTTATGCAAATCGCAGCAATACCATTCTCGGCGTTCTTTTCTATAAATCCGCCGTGTGCGAGGGCATTGCCAAGACTACAAAACTGCTTCTCAATGCGCTGAACATCAAATGCGTTGTGGTAACAGGGAAAGCCATCAGACCCGATGATCCTGCGCCCGGCGATGTGTCTCATGCGTGGAATCTTGTAAAAATTGGCGACCGTCCCTCTTGGCTGGATGTCACATGGGATGTAAATCTCTCCGGAAAGTCCTGCATCCGGCACGATTATTTCAATCTGTCTGATGCACAGATGGCGCGGGATCATGTCGCAGACGGTGTGTTCCCGTCGTCTCCCGCTACTGATATGGATTATTACACACATACCGGAAGGATTCTGCGCCGGAAGGAGGACTTACAACGGCTTCTCTCGGCGGCGGTTCGTTCCGGGCAGAATGGCATCAGCTTCCGCAAAGAAACCAGTGTCGATATGACAGACCAAGAGATCGTACAAGCCGCCATACAGACGCTGTCTGTGCTGTTCCCGTCAAGGGATAGGATCGGTGTACAGGTTTCCGTCAATCAAAGTCAAAATATTATGGATTTGGGGTGGTAACGGCATGAAGGAAATGGTAGCAGTGATCTGTAAATGCGCAAAGCACAATAAACTGTTCGGGATCCGCTTTGATCAGATAAACAGCCGCACATGGGAATACGCGTGGGCGTTTCCGCTGAAAGACGGCGCAGATCGCCGCGAACAGGGCTTTTCCACCACGATGCGGGGAACCTTCGAGGAAGGCGCCAACTATCCCGGTTGCCCGCATTGCGGCGCCAAAGGATTTTTCCTGTGCTCCTGCGGGCATATATCCTGTTGGGATCAGCGTACCATGACCGCACATTGCTACTTCTGCAATCAGGATGTTACGCTCGGCGGAGATGTTACGGAAATCGGTGGGAGCGGAGGATTTTGACTTTTTCTCCGGTATAAATCATTTTATGGCACCCGATCGGCAACGGTCGGGTACTTTTTCTATACCCATTCATCCTGATATTGGGGCTTGTTTTTGCGCTGGCTCAAAAATTTTTGCAAATATTTTCACCGAAAACCTTACATTCATGGTATGAAATGTCGGTATAGTGAAGGGCTGACATTTATGCTGCTCATTCTTTTTCGGAAAAATCAAAAAAACTTTCCGAAAAATCTTCACCTTTTGCCGCTTTTTTGTCGGTATAGTGAGGACACCTTCTTGTATCAATAGGTAATAGCCACTTGTTTTTTCGCTAAGTGACCACTGGGCACAAGGTAAAGTGGCGCTCCGCCGAAGTAAAAAGCCGTGCTTTTGTGAGTCATACAACGCCACTTTTTTCTCGACCAACAATCTTTGTAAACCCACGCCTGCGTACCCCTCCATCGCTGTCTTTCACTTTTAGCGAGCAATGAATTTGGAGCCCCAAATTCGGTTTTTAGGGGATGCCCCCTAAGACCCCGGCCTTTCGCTACATATTCAAAGAAAGGAGAAAAGAGTATGAGAGAAAGAAATCATATCGTTCGGGTGCACCTGAACGACCGGGAGATGGCACATCTGGAAAAGTGCCTCTCGAAAACACACTGGGGAAAGGAGGCATTTTTGCGAGCCGCTATTCAAGGTACCGGCATCGCCACCAAGCCGCCGGAGAATTGTCAGGAGGTCATTGACCGGCTTCGGGAGATCGGAGATCGCCTGAATGTTCTTCCGCTTCAGGTAGAAAAGCTGTCTGCCGAAGAAAAGGAGGCACTCGGCAAAGCGACGCGTGAAATCTGGAGACTTTACGGTTTGGTACGGGATGCGTTTTTGCCGCCGTATCAGTATCACATGCGAACCGTTATCGGGATGGGAGGTAAAGAAGAATGAGTGAGAATCACAACCAGACCCCACCTTCCGAAAAGAAGATTTACTTCATCGGTCTCCACCGCATCCGTCCCATGCAGAATCATCCGTTCAGTGTCCGCGACGATGAAGAAATGACCGCTTTGATGGAGAGCATCCGTCAATACGGGGTTCTTACGCCCATCACCGTCCGTGCCATCCGCAAGGAGAATAGCAACGAGACGGATTCTTTTGAAATCATCAGCGGTCACCGCCGCTACCACGCCTGCAAACGACTGAAACTGGATCGTATTCCTGCCAACATCGTGAATCTTGACCGCAATCAAGCCGTCATCGCCATGGTGGACAGCAACCTCCACCGGGAGCATCTGCTTCCGTCCAAGAAAGCCTTTGCCTACAAAATGAAACTGGAAGCCCTGGATCGGCAGGGGAAAAAGACCACTTTGTGCCCACAGGACACAAAGCCGGTGGACAGCGCCACGGAGATTGCGGAAAGCGCAGAAGAAAGCCGCCGGCAGATCTTCCGCTATATCCGCCTGACTTACCTTTCCAAAGGTTTACTCGACCTTGTGGATGCGGGAAGAATCGCATTCCGCCCGGCAGTGGAACTGTCTTACCTCAATGAACAGGAACAGGCAGATGTGCTTGCAATCATAGAAGCGGAAGAAAGAACACCGTCTCTTTCGCAAGCGGTACGGTTGAAGAAAATCAGTCGGGATGGCAACCTCACACCGGAGAGGATCGGCGAAATTATGGCGGAAGAAAAGGCAAACCAAAGGGAGACCATCAAAATCTCATCCGAGGTGTTGCGGGATTATCTGCCCGACGGAATGGGAAGTCATGATTTTATAATAAAAGCCTGTGCCTATTATGCGCAATACCTCCGCCGATGTCGGGACAGGGAGGCAAGGTGAGAAAGTATCCCATATGCCTCTCGCTTGACGGTTCACCCCGTTCCTATCGGGTAAATCATGTGGACTTCCTTGTGGAATCCCGCTTTGCTTCGCCGCCCTGCAAAACCGATCTCCGAGACCGCTTTGAAAAAATCATCCGGACCGATTCCGCACATTTGACAATACCGGAGGAAGCGGATAAAATAAAAGGCGAGGAATATGATCCGACTGTCGGAAGAGGATCAGGCTGACAATGAACAGAGTGCGAACCCCATCGTTCACTATGTCAGCCCACAATTTGCACGATGTGCAAATTGCCAAAAGAAAGGAGGATAATTGAAAACGACAGTCAAAAAACAAACCGACAGCGGCATGATCGCATTGTATTGCCGATTGTCGAGAGACGACGGAAGCGAGGGCGAATCCAACTCCATTGCCAATCAGAAGAAACTGCTTTCCAAGTACGCCAAGGAACACGGATTCGGCAACACAAAATTTTATGTGGACGACGGCTTTACCGGTACCGATTTCAACCGTCCGGGCTTTCAGCAGATGCTTGCCGACATGGATATGGGATATATCTCCACGGTCATCGTCAAGGATTCGTCACGGTTTGGACGGAACTATCTGGAAGTGGGCAAATACACCGACTACTACTTTCCGGAGCATAATATCCGCTTCATCGCCATCAATGACTGCGTGGACAGCGACAACGGGGAGGATGATTTCGGTGCCTTCCGGAATGTGATGAACGAGATGTATGCCAAGGACATCAGCCGGAAGGTCAGAAGCTCACAACGGTTGAGGGGCAACGCCGGAGAGCCGCTCTCACCGCCGCCATACGGGTATAGGAAGTCACCGGAGAACAAGAAGAAATGGGTGATCGACCCGGAAGCGGCAGAGGTCGTCCGTAAGGTGTTCCGTCTCTGTATGGAGGGAAAAGGCAATGAAACGATTGCAAGACAGTTGCAGAATGAAAAAGTGCTTGTCCCGCAAGCCTACTGGCAGAGCAAGGGACTTCCGAGAGGCGGCAAGAAAACACAGCCGAACCCGTACCGATGGTGTAAAACGACCGTTGCCAAGATGCTGACACAGCAGGAATACTGCGGGGATGTCATCAATTTCAAGACCTACTCCAAATCGTTCCGGAATAAGACCCGTATTGACAATCCGCAGGAGAACTGGGCGGTATTCCGCGATGTCCATGAGCCGATCATCGACCGTG
>CAVGEP010000169.1:0-4188 GCA_963628105.1 Alistipes communis | reverse complement strand
CTTCTCCCCAACGGGCTTTTTTCTCCCCAAAACCGGATTTCTTTCGAACTCCTTGATCTGTCTGGGCTTTCGGGATTTTCGACCTTCAAGGGCGAAAAAATGCTGATTTTTCAAGGGCTTGCAAACTCTCATATTGTCCGTGAGTTTCTGCTGTTTTCCTTCAAAGTCCGGATAGCGACTCTGACTCGAAAATAGGACACACTTTACCCCTCGCGGGTGCGAATGGGCGCACTGCCCCCTTGTCACGAATCTACCTAAATCGTCGATTCGACAAACGATGACAGCGTTGGACAAAAAATTAGTCCTTCCGAGACAGGATAGGTCTTCTTGTGTCAAGTAGGGACTAAAAAAATTTTGAGAATTTACAAGCCGTTCATAGGTGGACAACCACCCGTGAACGGCTTGCGTTTTCGCTATGCTCTTGTGCCGTTCTTTGTGTGCCGCTTCTTATACGCCGCCTCAAACGCCTCCATCATTGGAGTGACCGGAAGCTCGTTGTCAGGCTTGGACAGATACTCGAACCGGATGCCGTTCTCCTTGAACTTCCGCTCAAACCTCATGAAAGAGGAAAAGTCCCGGCTGATCCGTGAGGTGTCGCGGGTGAGGATCGTGCCGATGCCCTGACGCTTGGCTTCGTTCAGCAGGAAGCTCATGATGCCTTCCGTATGGACGCCGGAGATGCCGTCTGCCGCAACCGCAGCAGCCACCTCATAGCCCTTGTCCTTCGCATAGCGTTCCAACTCTTCACGCTGGCTTGCTGCCGCAAGCTGATCCGCACAGGCAACGCGGATGTAAAGAAATACCTTCATTTGGATTCTCCTTTTGATGTATTGAGGAAGTCCTTGAACTTCCAGACGATTTCTATGTTGTCGAGATCGTAAATGTAGACCGCAGAAATAAATGCGTGGGTCAGCTCATAGGTCAGAGCTTTGCAGTCGGCGTACTGATCGCAGACCGCATCCAGCTTTTCATCTGAACAGGAGGTCTCGGAGTCAAGCTCCTTCATCCGCTCGTGACTGCGCTGAATTGCCTCATCATTTTCTGCGATCTTCGCGTCCGTTGCCGCCTTCTGCTGAATGTATGCCTCCTTTGTGATGCTCCCGGCAGCATACTTCTCGTAGAGCCTCAGCTTCGACGCCTTGTGCTGCTCGTTCTGCTTTTGCAGAGTGCGGATTTTATCAGCGCATTCCTTGATGGCAGATTTCCGAAGATCACCGACTTCGCGGTTCTGAACGGCTTCCTTCTGCGCCAGCGCAAGGAACTGAGTAAGGGCATGGAATACAACCTTCTCAATATCCATTTCCGGAAAGCTCCTGCCAATCGGACAGTCTGTGTTTCCGTTGTTGACCGAGTGAATGCACTGGAAGTACCGAATGCCAGCCTTGTTCTTTCGGCGCGTCATAGAACGTTTACAGTTTCCGCAGCGGACAAGTCCCTTGAGCGGATAGTCGTGCTGCTTGCGCGTGGGATTCCGTCCTCCACCTCGAATGACCTTCTGAGCAAGCTCAAAGTCTTCCTTGCTGATAATGGCTTCATGCGTTCCTTCTACGATAATCGGATCATTGACAACGCGCTTTTTTGAGCCTACGCCGCAGGACTTCATTTTGTGGCTGACCAATGTTCCGGTATAAACGAGGTTTCTGAGAATGTTGTAAACCATCACGGTTTCCCAACTGATTTTCTCGCTCATGTTACTGAACTTCTTCTTGTCGGGATGCTTGCTCTTGAAGTATTGACCCGGCGTCGGGATGCCGTCATCATTCAAACTGCGGGCAATCTGGGACGTGTTGCTGCCTTCCAGCGCCTCACAGAAGATACGGCGAACTACATCAGCCGCTTCCGGGTCCACGGCGAGTTTATTCCGAATGGTGGGGTGCAGGACGTAACCGTATGGCGCGTAACCACCGACATACTTGCCTTGCTTCATCATCTGGACTTTTGCCGATGTGGTCTTCACGGAGAGGTCTTTGCTGTATGCAGCGTAGATGATGCTGCGCATAACCACTTCCAGACCGCCCGTTGTACCTTTGTAATCGTCGCTGTCGTAACCGTCGTTGATAGAGATGAAGCGGACGCCCATGAACGGAAAGGTGCATTCCAGATAGTTTCCTGTTTCGATATAGTCACGAGAAAAACGGGAAAAATCCTTGACGCAGATCAGATTGATCTCGCCGCGCTTGACCTTCTCCATCATCTGCGTGAACTGAGGGCGTCGAAAGTTTGTGCCGGTATAACCGTCATCCGCAAACTCAGACCGCTGACAGCGAGACAGCTCCGGATGATTGTCAAGAAAGCGATTGATGAGCATACGCTGGTTGCCGATGCTGTCACTTTCCGCCTTGCTGCCATAGCCGGTATCTTCATCAGCCATTGAGAGGCGGATGTAGATGCCGATGTTGTATTCCTTGCTCATTTACATCGCCTCCTGAATTTCCTTGATACTCTGAACCGTCAGAGCATAAATATCGCCGTATTTCATGACCAGCTCGATTGAGCCGTCCTCATGGACTTTCACAAGCTCTACGGACTCGTCAACCAAGTCCTGAGAGAGCTTTTCTGCACCGCTGACGGATTTCATCAGCGTGAGCCACTTATTGTCCTCGGACATCGCTTCGGCAAACTTGACCTTCCGCTGAACCGCTTCATCCAGCCGCCGTGAAAGATCGGCATACTGCTCATCGTAGGCTTTCTTGGCAAAGGCGTATTCCTCTTCATCGAGAATGCCTTCCGTGAAGTCCTCGTAGAGCCGGGTGCGTTTCTTGGAGATGCCGCTGAGTTTCAGATTCAGGCTTGTAATGAGCGCATTCTGTTGATCGCGGATGCTGCGTTCGCCTTCGCTGTTTCTCAGTTTGGCAAGCAGCTTGTCGTAATTGAGAGCCGCCTTGACTTGAAGCTGGATTGCCGCAAGCACATCGGCTTCGAGTTTGTCCTGCCGCGTATAGTGCGGCGTACAGAGATTGCCGCGCTTGACGGATGAACTGCACTCATAGAAGGCGTACCATGCGCCGTCCTTACGCTTGTCAACGCGCTTGCGATGGAAATAGAGCTTCCTGCCGCAGTCTGCGCAGACGATTTTGTCTTCAAAGAGATTGATCAGCGTAGCGCGGATTTCCTCCGTGCGCTCCATCTTCTCAACTCTTGTCCTTGCAGCAACATCGCGCAGCTCTCGTACCTTCTGAAAGTCCTCACGGGAAATGATTGCCTCATGCGTGTTGGGAAAGACAATCCATTCCTCGCGGTCAATGTGCTGATTTTTGATGCCCTTGTAAATAGCGTTCAGCGTCCGACCGAGAACGGTATCTCCGACGTAGTGGGGATTGTCCAGAATGGAGGTCAGCGAAGATTTGTTCCAAATCTTCTTTGCCGTGGCATTGCCCGTGCGGACGCCAACCTGATATTTCTGAAACTCCGGATTGGGAGCATTCATTGCATCAAGCCGGTCTGCAATCGCCGGAAGGGACAGCCCTTCAATCTTCCATTGGAAAATCTTCCGGACAATCGGTGCGGTTTCCTCATCGAAAACCATATTGCTGTGTTCTTCATCCCAGCGATAGCCATACGGAAGATTGCGTTTCTTGAACTCTCCGCTTTCCATCTGTGCCTTGAGCGCAGTGGAGACCTTGCGGGAGATGTCCTTCGAGTAGAGGGTATTGATCATGTTTTGCAGAGGGATAATGAGGCTTTCGCCGGAGCCGTCCGTATCAAAGTTATCGTAGTTCTCTTTGATGGCGATAAACCGAAGCCCAATCTGCGGGAAGACCCGTTCCAAATAGGTTCCTGCTTCAATGTAATCTCGCCCGAACCGGCTGAGATCACGAACCACAAGGCACTTGATTCTGCCGGTGCGGATGTCGTTCATCAGCCGGTTGAACTCCGGTCTGTCAAAAACCGTACCCGTTCGTCCGTTGTCCACATAGGTATCTATCAGATTCAGGTAGGGACGCTCTGCAATATAGGACTTGCAAATCTCAATCTGATTTGCGATGACATCCACCTTTTCAGACTTGCCGCTGTTTTCAACGGAAAGACGGGCATAGATGGCTGTTGGAAAGACTTCGGAAGAGACAGATTCGATAACCGGCTCTTCGACTGAGATTTGTTTTCTGCTTTTTCTTGCCATTTGCTCATCCCTCCTTTATACGGCAATATCCAGTTCGTCGGCATAACCGAGAACATATTCAAGTGTCT
>CAVGEP010000168.1:0-4189 GCA_963628105.1 Alistipes communis | reverse complement strand
GACAGGAGAAGAATCGGACGGTATTCTTCCGGCAGACCCGTCTGTGCGTAACTTTTCGTTTGCGCTTGTGAACGGCAAGGTGTACTACCGCGAGAACAGCATTATGAAGCCGGTGGAAACCTCTATGACAGGGGAGAACCGGATCAAAGGCATGATTGCAATCCGGGACACGGTGAGAGCACTCATCGATGCTCAGCTTGAGAATTATCCGGACGACGCGGTGCACGCTCTGCAACAGAAGCTGAATGAACAGTACGACCGTTTTACCGCCAAGTACGGACTCTTGGGCAGCCGCGGTAATGCGTCCGTGTTCGATGAAGATAACGCCTACTTCCTCTTATGTTCTCTTGAGAAGCTGGATGAGGAGGGTAATCTGAAAGAAAAGGCGGATATTTTCACCAAGCGAACCATCAACCCGTGCCTGACAGTTGACCGTGTGGATACGGCAAGCGAGGCGCTGGCGGTTTCACTCGGAGAACACGCCTTTGTGGATATGGACTATATGAGCGAACTGACAGGAAAAAGCGAAGCAGAAATTCTTGCCGATCTCAGAGGCGTTATTTTTCTCAATCCGCTTTACGGGTCCGGGGACGAAAAGCAACCCAAATACTTGCCGGCAGATGAGTATCTTTCCGGCAATGTCCGCGAAAAACTTGCAGTGGCAAGGCGAAGTGCGGAACAGTCCCCGGATGATTATGCTGTTAATGTGGAAGCTCTGGAAAGAGTACAGCCGAAAGACCTGACAGCGTCGGAAATCGGAGTCAGGCTCGGTTCCACATGGATTCCGCCGGAAGATATACAGGCATTTGTATTTGAGCTTCTTGAAATCCCGTACTACTATAAATACCGTATGCAGGTGAAGTTTGAACCGATTACGGGGCAGTGGCGGATTACAGATAAGTCTTACGGAAAAGGAAATGTAAAAGCGACCAGCGTATACGGCACCTCCAGGGTGAATGCGTACAACATTATCGAGGATTCCCTCAATCTCAAGGATGTGCGCGTCTTTGACTATATTGAGGATGAAAACGGTAATAAAAAAGCGGTACTGAACAAGAAGGAAACCACGATTGCGCAGGGCAAGCAGGAAGAGATCCGCCGTAAATTTGAGGAATGGATATGGAAAGACCCCAATCGGCGCGAAAGGCTTTGCAAGCTCTATAACGAGAAGTTCAACAGCATACGCCCCCGCGAGTTCAGCGGCAAACACATTCGTTTCTACGGGATGTCCCCTGAAATAAAGCTCCGTGACCATCAGGCAGACGCGGTTGCCCGTATTCTTTACGGCGGAAATACGCTTCTTGCCCATGTGGTGGGCGCAGGGAAGACCTTTACGATGGTAGCCGCAGCGCAGGAGAGCAAGCGGTTGGGGCTTTGCAGTAAATCCATGTTCGTTGTCCCCAATCACCTGATCAACCAATGGGCAAGTGAATATCTGCAACTATATCCGTCTGCCAATATTCTTGTCGCTACCAAGAAAGATTTTGAAACCAAGAACCGCAAAAAATTCTGCGCAAGAATTGCAACGGGCGATTATGACGCCATCATTATCGGTCACTCACAATTTGAGAAGATACCTATGTCGTCAGAGCGTCAGGCAATGATGTTGCAAAACGAAATTGACGAGCTGATGGACAGTATCTCGGAACTCAAGGAAAGTCGCGGGGAGCGCTTTACCATCAAGCAGCTTGAGAAAACCAAGAAGCAGTTGCAACTGAAATTGGACAAACTCAATGACCGCAGCCGCAAGGATGATGTCGTGACCTTTGAACAGCTCGGTGTTGACCGGCTTTTTGTGGATGAGGCACACTTTTACAAAAACCTCGCCGCGTATACAAAAATGCGGAATGTGGCAGGTATCTCGCAGACCGAAGCGCAGAAGTCCTCAGACCTCTATATGAAGTGTCGGTATCTCGATGAAATCACAGGCGGAAAGGGCGTAACCTTTGCAACGGGAACACCGATCAGCAATACGATGGTAGAACTCTATACCATGCAGAAGTATCTGCAATATGACGCGCTCAAAGAAAAGGGATTGACCAATTTTGACGCATGGGCTTCGACCTTCGGGGAAACGGTGACAGCGATTGAGCTTGACCCTACCGGAACCGGCTACCGAGCCAAAACCCGCTTTGCAAAGTTTTTCAATATTCCCGAACTCATGGCGATGTTCAAAGAAGTTGCCGATGTACAAACGGCGGATATGCTGAATCTCCCCGTTCCGAGGGCAAATTTTCATGTTGAAAAAGAGCCGTCCAGTGAGATTCAGAAAGAGATGGTGCAGTCCTTTGCGGACAGAGCAGCAAAAGTTCATTCGCACATGGTATCGTCGGACGAGGACAATATGCTTTTGATTACGAACGACGGGCGAAAAGCCGCGTTGGATCAAAGGCTGCTGAATCCCGACCTGCCGGATTTTGAGGAAAGCAAGGTCAACCATTGCGTTCGCAATGTCGTGGATATCTGGAGGCGAACGGCGGAGCAGAAATCCGCACAACTTGTGTTCTGCGACCTTTCCACGCCGCATCATGACGGTAAGTTCAATGTGTACGATGACATCAGGAAAAAACTCATAGAGAAGGGGATACCCGAATCCGAGATTGCCTTTATCCATGATGCAGACACCGACGCAAAGAAAAAAGACCTGTTCTCCAAGGTACGAAGCGGACAGGTCAGGGTATTGATGGGATCCACTTTCAAAATGGGCGCAGGCACAAATGTGCAGGAGCGCCTGATCGCGCTTCACGATCTGGATGTACCGTGGCGACCGTCTGATCTGGAACAGCGCCTCGGTCGAATTGTCCGTCAGGGCAACAGCAATCCGGAAGTAGAGATATACCGCTATGTCACAGAGGGAACCTTTGACGCATATATGTATCAGCTTTTGGAGAGTAAGCAGAAATTTATCAGCCAGATCATGACCTCGAAGTCTCCCGTGCGCTGCGCCGAGGATGTGGACGATACGGCGCTGTCTTATGCGGAGATCAAAGCCCTTGCAAGCGGAAATCCGAAGATTATGGAGAAGATGCAGCTTGACGCGGATGTGGCAAAACTGAAACTGCAAAAGTCTGCCCATCTGTCCGAGAGGTATATGCTGGAGGATCAGCTGTTCAAGGATTTTCCGAAAGAAGTTTCCGAAGAGGAAGAACGCATTGCGGGGTATGGCGCGGATATTGAAATTGCCAAAGAAAACACGCATAAGGACGACAAGGGCTTTTCGCCCATGATCGTACAAGGCAAAGAAATCACGGTCAAAGCCGAAGCGGGCAAGGCAATTCTTGCATTCTGCAAGAAGATGACCAATCCCGATCTCCGACCGCTTGGCGAATACAGAGGTTTCAAGACCGAAATCGGGTTCGACATATTCGGGCGGGAGTTCTTCATGATGCTCAGAGGGAAATTGGGGCATCGCGTCACGCTCGGACAGGACGCTAACGGTATTATTACCCGTTTGGATAATGCAATCGACTCATTTTTTACAAAGCAGTGCCACTGTAAGGAACGGCTTGAGGAGTTGAAACAGCAGATTGATAATGCCAAGCGGGAGGTGGCAACGCCGTTTCCGCGTGAGGAAGAACTAACGGAAAAGCTGAAACGCCTTGACGAACTCAACGCAGAACTCAACATGGACAAGCCGGAAAACGAATTGGTTGACGGTGAAAGGGACGGCGATGAAACCGCTTCCGAATCGAAAGAAAGCCGCCCGGAAAACGACCGACAGGAAAGGGAGCTGGATGACGACAGAGAGGAGGAATGCCGATGAAATACGGAATTGCAGTCCGCATCGTGGAAACAGGTTATGTGGAGATTGAAGCGGACTGTGAAGCCGAAGCAAAAGCAATGGCAGAGGACGCGGCACTTGACGGTCGCGTCCTTTTCCACGAGGCGGAAGTGGAGAGCGTGAAGATCGAAAGTGTCTTTTGTCCCGAACACAGGGATTGAAAAAATCCATATTCTGTGATATACTATTGTCAGAGAATATCAGGGCAAAAGAGGCGCAGATGATGGAACAGAACGAATGGGAGAGCTTGTCTCCCGAAGAGAAAAGGGTACAACTGTATCTTAAACAGAAGGCAATGTTGGAAGCCTTTCTTGAACGGGGAGCAATCTCAAAAGCACAGTTTGATAAGAGCCTCGGAGACCTGACAGAGAAGATGGGAATGCAGAAGTATTCATCATCTGCTACAAG
>CAVGEP010000167.1:0-4206 GCA_963628105.1 Alistipes communis | reverse complement strand
CCCGCAGCTCCCTCACCACTCCTCGGATGATATCCATCACAGTAAGGTCTGGTCTATACATCCAGACGATGGAGAGGAAAAGCATTACTGCCCAGAATCCCGGAAGCAGAATGAAAACTGCCGCCAGGGTTAAGATTAAAACTAAGGCAGCCATCACTCGTCCTCCGTAATATTCAGTTGCTCAAGCATTGCCTTTTCAATCGCGGGCTCAACGCTCTTACAATCTCCGATTTTCCGATCCAGAAACCGTTTATCCACCGTCATGATCTGCTCGGCAAGCACCATGGACGGCTGGTTCAGTATTTCCTCAATGACCACATGCGTTGGCATCTCCAGATGCTTAATCTGTCTGGTGATTGGAACGACCGTTACAGCCGATGACTTTTCATTGCAGATGTCGTTGCTGACGATGACCACCGGTCTGCTACCGCCCTGAACGCTTGTCCGTCTGTCCATCGGAAGTGAGGCATACCAGATTTCCATACGCCTCGGATGGATCAGAATATCCCTCGGCACACTGCGGATGCGTTCCCGCTTTCGATTATTCTTTCTGCCCATCCTCTCACCTCCGTTTCCGGGCATAAAAATACCCCGCAGGATTTCTCCCGCAGGGCTTCATGGTATCAGTGTATCAGATTCTTCAAGAGGGTTCATACCGTTTTTTCCTCATTTCGTTCTGTTTTGGAGGGATGAACCTCTCTCCGCAGCCTTCCATGGTATCATCATATCATATTCTTCAAGAGGATTCATACCGTTTTTTCCTCATTTCGTTCTGTTTTGGATATCGCTATTTTCCGTACAACATCATACTCAGATGGTCGACTGCACGATACTTACGGTTATAAGCGGATTTCCTGTCAATGCCAAAATGTTCTGCAATTATTTCAGCAGCTCCTTCACAGTCTTCAACATGAAAAAGACCCAGTATATACCGTTCATCATCTGATAGCTGATTCCACGCCGGCTTGAACCAGTTCATGTATTCAACAGCCTGACGGTATCGTTCCTTGATGGTGTCGATTTCATCGATCCCTTTTGCAAGCCGCTCCTGCATTGCCAACGGATTGTGTGCATGTGGCATACCGTCCATGTTGGGACTTCCTACCCCGGACATCTTGTCTCTCGCCCTGCGGATTTCCTCATCCGTGTTCTTAATAACAAATGTCATGCTACTGTACGCCTCCAGCGCACTGATTGTTGCATTGCGTTTATCTACAAAGCTCCAACTGATGTGCATAATAGCAAATCCTCCTGTTTTAGAATGTCCCCTGGATTTGCTGTGATTGACTATGATTGTCTCTTCCTTGCTGGGGCAAGCTACCCCACCATTTTCCTGATCTCACGAATAAGGTACTCAGCGTCCAGATCTGTCAGCATTTCGTACCAGTCTGAATGGAAAAAACGCTCAAGCCGCACCACCTCCCCTCTTGCATTTTCGCTGCCGGGATCCATTTTTAAATGACGAAGCGCCACTTTGTAATCCTTCGCCGCCAGTTCTACGATTGCGTTGGCGAGTTCTTCATAAGCGAATTTTATTTCTTCTCGCATATCACACCTCCAATGTCCATTTCACCGCATTCATGAGGCTGTCCTGGGTAACTTCCTTCGCTTCCAGGGCTTTCAATATCCGCTCATCCACAGTTCCCTTGGTGATGATATGTCGAATAACGACGGTCTTGGAGACCTGACCTTGACGCCATATGCGGGCATTGGTCTGGATGTAAAGTTCCAAGCTCCATGTCAGCCCAAACCAAACGAGGGTTGAGCCTCCTGCCTGCAAATTAAGTCCGTGTCCGGCACTCGCCGGATGTATCAAGCCCACCGGCACAAGCCCTGCGTTCCACTTGGTGATGCTGTTCTGGGTATCGATTTTAGAGAATTTGATTCCCAAACCACGCAGTCTTTCTGTGATCCTGTCCAGGTCATGTTTGAACCAGTAGGCTACAAGAAGCGGTTTTCCGCACTGTGCTTCGATAATTTCCTCAAGAGCGTCCAGCTTTCTATCATGGACGCGAAGGGTTTCTCCATCGTCCCCATAAACCGCTCCGTTCGCCATTTGAGAAAGCTTCCCGCTCAAGGCAGCGGCGTTGTTTGCCGTCACCTCTCCGTCGGGAAGCCCTAAGACAAGATCCTTTTTCAGTTGCATATACACCGCTTTCTCCGAATCGCTCATGCGAACTTCGTATGGGGTACTGATCAGTTCCGGCATACGAAGGACATCCGTGCAGCGGATGGATACCGTCATGTCACTGATTCTTTTGTAAATCTGCTCCTCTGCTCCAGGAAGAGGTTTGTAGCTGTAGACAATCTGCCCGTTCGTCTTATCTGGTCGGAAGTAGGCGTTTCTGTACGCACCTATGAACTTGCCGAGCCGTTCCCCCAAGTCAAGGATCCTGTACTCAGCCCACAGATCCATCAGACCGTTGGATGATGGTGTTCCTGTCAATCCCACAACTCTTCTCACCTTTGGTCGGACTTTAAGAAGCGACTTAAATCGCTTCGCCTGTGGGTTCTTGAAAGAACTCAGCTCGTCCAGCACCAGCATGTCCCATTTCCAGCTTCCAGCATAGTTCTCCACAAACCATGGGACAACATCTCTGTTGATGATGTAAATGTCTGCATCCTGCGCAAGGGCGTACCTTCTCTGACTCTCCGTCCCAATGGCGATGCTGTACCTCAATCCTTGCAGATGCTCCCACTTTGCTATCTCATCCGCCCAGACAGAGGCTACCCTTATCGGGCAGATAACGAGAACTCGACTTATCTCAAATCTATCTCGAAGTAATTCCTCAATAGCGGTCAGTGTAATAATTGTCTTTCCACATCCACAGTCGAGAAGGATGGCGGCTGCACCATGCTCACAAATGAAATCAGCTGCATACCTTTGGTAGCTGTGAAGCTGCTCCTTTTTAAGCATCTGCACCACCTCCAAACTTTGCAGGTTCATTTTTTGCAGGTTCATTTTCTCCATGTTTTGATTTCAAAGCTACTGCTTCCTCCTTGGAAGAGACAACACCCACATCAAAACCCATCTCCCGAAGTTGCCGAAGTCGCTTTTCCTGCAGGGGACGCGGCTTTTTTCCCGGTTTTTTCAACTCAACAAACATAATCCTCCCTCCCGGCCACAGGCAAAGCCTGTCCGGCACTCCACTCCATCCGGGACTCACAAACTTCAGGCAGAGCCCGCCGGATTTCCGTATCTGCCGGATGAGAGTATTTTCTATATCCTTCTCTCGCATTATTTCACTCCTACTAAATTATCGTTTTTTCCTTATCGTGGCTGATTGCTGAAACAAATAACACAAATACCCTCTTTACGCGCGTATACGAATACGCGGTTTTGGTTCTCTTTATATATACTTTTTTTACTAATTCAATCTAATAAGAAATTGATGCTTGTTCCGTTCAATACATAGAAAACCCCTGCAAACAGGCGGATAAGGAGATGAACAACCTCAAGCCTATATCCTGAGGTTGTTCACCAGACGAGGATTCAATCCCTGGCATAAACTCGCTGCCGCCCGTACAGAGCCTGCACCTGTGATGTCTTAGAACGGGACCAGCCCTCGATCCGGCTCATCAAACTGGCAAGCGCATAGCTCTCCGTGGGCTTTAAATCCTCCCTGTTCCTCCCAAAGCACTCGCACCAGATTTCCATGTTGCTGACGGAAGTCCTGCGAACCGTTCCCTTGGGAAGGGTGGGATCGTCCCCACGGAGGAACTCCCTTCTCCTATAGAGGTCCATTTCATCCCAGTTTTCAGGCAACAACTTCTCCAGGAACAGGCGAACAACTCCTTCCCTTTCATCTTTCTCCATTGCGTTATTCTGTTCCACCTTTGCGACGCTTTCCAGTTCCTTGGGAAGAGTCAGTGGTTCTCCGGCTTTCACCAAAACGAGAACTTCTGCCCAAATCTGGTCTACTTCACTTTGTTCCAGTTCCCACGGTTTCCTTGTTCCTGTTCCGGGAACATCCACAGGCCAGTATCGGCGGTTGCCTGTTATATCCCTTAAAAAGCCGCTCTCCGCATTGGTTGTTCCAAACATGACCGTCTGACGAGGGTGAGAGGTGACTCGGCGTCCGAATGCCGCCCTATACTTATCATCCTGCCGACCGAAGAAAGCCTTCAGCTTCTCTTGTTCAGCCTTCCTCATTCCCGCCATCTCTCCGATCTCCATGAGCCAGATGCCCTGGAGCTTTTCAGCAC
>CAVGEP010000166.1:0-4225 GCA_963628105.1 Alistipes communis | reverse complement strand
GTTTACGGCAGGCGCTACGGCACCCCGAAGGAGCCGGTCATCGAAAAGCTGGAGCAGGGCGTTGACGTCATATTGGAAATTGACATCCAGGGAGCTTTGAAGGTAAAAGAGAACTATCCTGACGGGGTATTTATCTTTATTTTGCCGCCATCCATGGCAGAACTTCGCAAGAGGCTCACGGGACGGGGAACCGAATCCGCGGAAGCCATCGAGATGAGGCTTGGCGAAACTCTCAAAGAACTGTCATTTATTGAAAAATATGACTACTGCGTCGTAAACGGCGAACTGGACGAAGCGGTTTCGAGGGTAAAATCCATCGTAATCGCAGAGCATTCCAAGGTCACCATCACGGCGGAGGAACTGGTAAAAAGGTATAAGGAGGAAGAATAATGTTATATCCATCCATTAACGAAATCAGAAAGAAAGCGGACAGCAGATATACACTGGTGATCTTAGCCGCAAAGAGAGCAAGAGACATCATCGACGGAAAGCCGATTCTCACCGATGTTGACATCGATAGACCCGTATCCATCGCGGCTCACGAAATTGCGGAGGATCTGATCACCTACAGAAGACCGGAAGAAACCCCGGAGTTCGAAGCGGCAGAGTGCTAAAAGTATCTCTTGACTTTTGCCAAAAAGGCAAGTAAAATAACTTGGTAAGTAAATATTCGGGCAGTGAAGGAACCAGTAGCCTGGCGTAAGAGCCTTACAGAGAGCAGTCCCGTCATCCGCGAAAGCGGTGCGCGCTGAGAGGACTGCGGCAGCGCCTGATGCGAATATCACTCCGGAGCCTGACACACTAAAGAGAGGCGGCCTTGATAGAGGCTCGCAATTAGGGTGGTACCGCGGTTTATGTATAATCGTCCCTAAATCAATGCAATCGCTTGGTTTAGGGATTTTTTTCCGAAAAAAACAAGCGAGGAAAGGAAATATAAAGGAAAGATATGTTTAAAAAATTATCAGAAAAGCCCGTTAGCGAAGTCCAAAACGAGCAAGTAGCAAAATGGAAAGAAGAAGATCTGCTGCACAAATGCGTAACGGCCAGAGACGGCGCGCCGTCATTCGTATTTTATGAGGGGCCTCCAACGGCAAACGGCAAGCCGGGCATTCACCATGTTATGGCAAGAACCCTCAAGGACTCCATCAACCGTTACAAGACCATGCAGGGCTACCAGGTGAAGAGAAAGGGCGGCTGGGACACCCACGGCCTGCCTGTAGAAATCGAAGTCGAAAAGCAGCTTGGCTTTTCCGGCAAACAGGACATCGAGGCCTACGGAATCAAGGAATTCAACGAAAAATGCCGGGAATCCGTTTTCACCTACACCAGTATGTGGACGGAAATGTCTGACCGCATGGCATATATGGCAGACATGGATAACCCATACATCACCCTGGACAACGACTACATCGAAACGGGCTGGTGGATCTTAAGACAAGCCTTTGATAAGGGCCTGATTTACGAGGGATACAAAATTTTGCCTTATTGCCCGAGATGCGGAACGGGGCTGGCTTCCCACGAGGTTGCGCAAGGGTATAAGATGGTCAAGGTAAACACCCTGACCTGCAAATTCAAGAAAAAAGGCACGGATAACGAGTATTTCCTTGCATGGACCACAACCCCGTGGACACTCGCATCCAATATCGCCCTTACGGTGGGGCCTGACATCGACTATGTAAAGGTTAAGATGACCACAGGAGACAACGCAGGGAATATTTTCTACCTCGCAAAGGGACTTTCGGCGAAGGTTCTGGGCAAGGACGAGTACGAAGTCCTCGAAGAGCTAAAGGGCAGCCAAATGGAATACTGGGAATATGAGCAGCTCATGCCGTTCTGCACACCGGAAAAAGGCAAGAACGCCTTTATCGTAACTTGCATGGACTATGTTTCCACGGAAGACGGTACCGGAATCGTTCATACCGCCCCGGCTTTTGGTGAAGACGACTATCAGTGCGGCCGCAAATATAATTTGGCTGTGCTTCAGCCTGTGGACGAAAAGGGCGAATATACGGAAACCCCGTGGAAGGGCCATTTTGTAATGGAAGAAGGGCTTGATGTTGAGATCATCAAATACCTTGCCACCGATGATAAGATTTACAAAAAAGAAAAATTAGAGCATAATTATCCGCACTGCTGGAGATGCGATACGCCACTGGTTTACTACGCAAAACCGTCCTGGTATATCGAGATGAGCAAGCTCAAGGATCAGCTTGTGGCAAACAACAATACCGTAAGCTGGCACCCTGATTTTGTAGGTGAAAAGCGTTTCGGAAACTGGCTTGCCGAGGTTAAGGACTGGGCAATTTCCCGTTCCAGATACTGGGGAACGCCGATTCCGATCTGGAGATGTGAGTGCGGACATCTGCATTGCATAGGTTCCCGGAAGGAGCTTGTGGAGCTTGCCAACGAAAACATCGACGAGAGCATCGAGCTGCACAGACCTTATGTGGACGATGTGACCCTTACCTGCCCGGAATGCGGCGGGGTAATGCACAGAATCCCGGAGGTTATGGACTGCTGGTTCGACTCCGGCTCCATGCCTTTCGCCCAGTGGCACTACCCGTTTGAACACAAGGAGGATTTCGACCAGCTGTTCCCGGCGGACTTCATCTGCGAGGGCATTGACCAGACCAGAGGCTGGTTCTACTCCCTGATGGCGGTTTCCACCATCGTAAAGGGCTGCGCGCCTTACAAGAATGTTCTGGTAAACGACCTGATCCTCGACAAGGAAGGCAAGAAGATGTCCAAGCACAAGGGAAACACCGTTTCACCTTTCGAGATGCTGGACAAATACGGCGCAGATGCTACCAGATGGTATCTCCTCTCGGTTTCCCCGGCATGGACGCCGACCAAATTCGACGAAGAGGGCCTCGGGGATACCGTAAGCAAGTTCTTCGGAACCCTCAGAAATGTATATAATTTCTTCGTTCTCTATGCAAATCAGGACGATATCGACCCGAGACAATTCGATGTTGCCTACGCAAAGAGACCGGAACTTGACCGCTGGATCCTCAGCAAATACAATAAGCTCATCGCGGATGTGACCGAATATATGGACGGCTACGACCACATGAAGACCGTAAGAGCCATCACGGACTTCGTTACGGAGGACCTCTCCAACTGGTATATCAGGCGTGCTCGCCGCAGATTCTACGCAGAGGAGCTGACCGAGGACAAGAAGAGCGTTTATGCGACCACCTACGAAATCCTCGTAGGAATCGCAAAGCTCATCGCGCCTATCGCGCCTTTCATCGCAGACGAGATCTACACCAACCTCACCGGAGAGGACACCGTTCATATCGCCTACTTCCCTAAGGCAGACATGGAACTTGTAGACAAGAGCGTTGAGCAAAGAATGGATATCGTAAGAGCCCTCGTAGCACTGGGCAGAGGAACCCGCGAAAAGGAAAGAATCAAGGTAAGACAGCCGCTTTCGGAGGTTCTGGTTGACGGAAAATACGAGGCGATTATCGGCGACCTTACGCCGCTTATCGAGGAAGAACTCAATGTCAAAAAAGTTGTGTTCGAAAAAGACCTTGACAAATACATGAACTTCTCCCTGAAGCCTAATTTCAAGGCGGCAGGCCCGGCTCTCGGAGCAAAGATCAAAGCATTCGGCGCTGCGGTTGCAAAGGCAGATCCTAAGGAATTTGTCGAGAAAGTTGAGGCGGAGGGCAAGATTACCATGAACCTTGACGGCGAAGATTTCGAGATTACCAAGGATTACCTGGATATCAGAATCAGCGCAAAGGAAGGCTTCGCGGTGGCAATGGAAAACAATATCTTCACCATCCTCGATACGACTCTGACGCCGGAGCTTATCGACGAGGGACTGGCAAGAGAGCTGATTTCCAAGGTTCAGCAGCTGCGTAAACAGGCGGACTACGAGATGATGGATAATATCACAATTACGGTGGATGCGGGCGATGCCGTAAAGGCGGCTATCGCAAAACATGCTGACTACATCAAAGGCGAAACCCTTGCCCTTGAACTGAAAGAAGGCGCCTGCGAAAACACCTACGATCTGAACGGCCACAAGACCGGAATCAAGGTCGAAAAGATAGAAAGATAAAGGGATAAATAGAAAAAATCGGCAAGCATATTTGATATGGTGCCGATTTTTTTATGGCGAGAATAGCCTATCTTATATGGTGCCGATTTTTTTATGGCGGGCATGCCGCTAATCTTTAGGCATGAGGCCATAAGGGATGCTTGCGCCGCGCTA
>CAVGEP010000165.1:0-4255 GCA_963628105.1 Alistipes communis | reverse complement strand
GTAGACAGCAGTAAATTCTTTTGCCCAGACCCAGTTGCTGCTTTTCTTAATCTTGGTGTTTCATATTTCAGAAGATAGTATAAATACCTTGGTTCAACGTGTTCTGTGTTTGGCTTCAACACAGCAACACTTTTTTGAAATGAGGTTCTCTTTGCAAATGGATTGGTTTTTATATATAAACTTTTTCCAATTGTGTCCCCTGTATTCGCATACAAGGTGTCTCCATTTTCTAAGTTCGTTCTGGTATAATTCTGCTGAAAATCTATGGGATCGATTTCTCGTGCCTGAGAATAGTCAATACCGTACTCCTGCAAATCCTTTACGCTAATGAAATAGTATCCAGAATGAGGGTGGTCTTTGCAGTCACCGTGTTTCCCATCGAAGATACTCAGTGTGATTTCTCCTAGCGTTGATTTTACCTTTTTACTCATACTTCACCTTCTTTAGCTGCTCCATGATTTGCTTTTGAAGTTTATTCCCCTCGTCAAAGAATTGTTGGAGGCTTACAGTGAGTTCAGCCATTTTGCTGTCAAATTCTTCTTGAGTCAGCTCAATATACTCAATCTTAACATCAAAATACTGTCCCGCTGCAAGGGAGCATTTCTTCGCTTCAATATCTTCATAGCTGACAGCAACAGAAAAGTCATCGACCGCTTTTTTATGGATGAAGGTATCAACAATTAGATCAATCTCAGCAGGAGTCAAACGAACTTTTTTGTTGTTTCCTTCCTGGTATTCCTCACCAAGCTTAGAGGCATCAATCAGGATAACTTTCTCGGAGGATTTAGCGTTGTCGAAGAACACCACCGATACATTCGTTCCTGTGTTCGCAAAAACATTGGAAGGCATACTGATCACACCATAGACAAGGCGATTATTCACAATATGTTTCAGCAATTTCCCCTCAACACTGGTCTTGGCGGTAAGAAAACCTGTTGGGAGGACGATAGCGGCTTTGCCGTCCGGCTTCATTGAGTTCAAAACATGCTGGAGGAAGCATGTGTAGATTTACATGCTTTCTTTTTTCTTCTTAGGTACATTCGGAATACCAGCCCAGAATCGGGCAGGCATTGCAGCAAGCGTCTCCCGTGTCCCAGAAAAATCAAGGTTAAACGGAGGATTGCAGACCACATAGTCGAACTGCCGGAGGGTTTTTCCATCGTCGCTTCTATGAAAAGGGTCAGTGAGCGTATCGCCTTGAATGGCATGATCAAGTGAAGATACCAAGCCGTTGAGGATCAGATTCAGCTTGAGCATCTTATTACTCTTTTGAGATCGATCTTGTGCAAAAATGGTGCAGCGATCTTCACCAACTTGATGTCCCAAAGCCATTAGGAGTGTACCCGTTCCAGCAGCAGGGTCATAGCATTCAATATTATGCAGATCCTGTCCATCTCCGACAAGGAGCCGAGCCATAATTACAGCGATTGCATGAGGGGTGTAGTATTCGGCATAAACACCGCCGCCGTTTGTGTTGTAATCCTTGATGACATACTCAAAAACACCAGCAAAAAAGTCATAGCTTTCTGCAAAGGCATCTTCAAAGGAGAAGTTGACAAGCTTGTCAACTAACGCCCTTGCGAACGGCGCTCGTTGGGCGTCATCTGTTACATAGTTTGTCAGTTTTTCAAAGAGCGGAATCTTTGTGTTCTTTGTCGTTTGCGTCGAGAAAATATCGATGTTCTTGTCGGCAATATCGACCATTGTGCTGTCGAAAATCAAGTCGAAATCACCTTTTGCCTGCTGATTCCAAAGAGTTGAAATCAGATGTTCAGGGTATAGCCGCAGTACATCCGGTGAAAGCGAGTCAAGCAGATCAAGCCTCTCATCCTCCGGTAACTCCGTGTACGCGACCTCCCACTTTTCGGCAGCAGTAATCCGAGAATCCTTCTTTTTGATTTCATAGCCGAACTTATCATTCAGGAACTTATATAGAAATATTTGTGTGATGACCTTGTATTCGTTTCCGTCGTTGCCCATGCCATAGTTGTGGCAAACAGACTTTAGGTCATCAATCAATTGGTAGGTTTGTGTCTTTATATCCATTGCTTATCTCCTTATGCGGCGGGGTAGGTTTCACGGTATTGCTCAAGGTATTGTTTAGTTATCCTGCTCTGGATAAAAACTCTGTCCTCTCTGGTGTTGACAAGTCCCAGAGAATCCATTCCGCTCTTAATTTCTGTCATAACGGTCTGCTCAAAGTAAGCATCTTTCTTGAGAATATCGTTGCGGTCATAAACTTTTCGGTCAATATCATTTTTTATGACCATCAACGCGCTTACGATACTTTCATCATACTCAGAGAGAATAACTGGCTTTCCTGAACTTTTTCGCTTCGCGTTTTCTTCTCTGATTCGCTTATGAACCCTTGTAAACTTGGCATCGCCATTATACCGCCTCATCAAAGCTGCATTCTTTTTCTGTAATTCTGCGAGCTTTTGAAGTATTTCATCCATAGCACGAGAGTACGAATTGAACTCATTCATATTCTGAGGTGTAAAGCCATGCTCGTGGAAGCGGGCGTGGAATGCTTCTCTCAGCGTGATGTACTCCGGATCCTCAGGATCGATATTCTCTGAGAACCTACGAATCATTCTTTGAAGCTTTTCATTCAATTCAACGCCGCCAGATACCATCTTCAATTCTTCTTCACCGATTTTGCTAAAATTGAACGTAATATCTTGCATGGCTTCGTTGACCATGATTCTGGTTGCATCGTCGTCAGAAAAAGCCTCGCGCTGATTGATGATATTGATGTGCCGCTGAACCTCCGAGAGAATATCCTTTAATCGAGAAATCTCAAAATTGGCAAACGCGGCTTTTAGATCATCATCGCCAAAAGTTCTAACGATGTTACAACAGTCACGAACCTCGACCAACGCCTTTTTAAGTTCAAGCAAAATCGTCTTGTCCTCAATGGTCGATATTTCCGTGCTGAAATCTTCCGCATTATCAAGCGGATAGTCGAACAGAACTTGACGAGCCTTTTGCATACGGTCAATCAGATCCGCAGGGTCTTCCATAATCTGAGCAAGAATATTGATCTCGTTGCCCTTGCCAACCTCATCAGGATCGTTGAATTTATTCAGCTCTGCAAGGTACGCAGCATTTGTTTCGTCAAAGTTCCTTCTTATGTCTGCAAAGTCAATGATATACCCATAGCGATTATTTCCGTATGGTCTGTTGACGCGAGTAATCGCTTGCAAGAGATTATGGTCCTTTAGTTTGCGCCCGAAGTACAAACGCTTGAGTCTTGGAGCATCAAACCCAGTCAGGAGCATATTGTATACAATGAGAATATCAACCTTGAAATTGTCTTTGAAGTCAGTGATGACGTTTTCACGAGTTTCCTTGTCATCACTGTCATACAAGATAAGTCCCGCGCGGAAATGGCTCCGACTTGAGGCACCCGTATTCAGTTCTTCTTGTATTTCATCAAAATAAGCAAAGAGCCGACGCGCCTGCTCACTGGTTTCACATATGACCATTCCACCCAAAGTGTCATCGCCACGAATAACACGAAAGCGTTTTAGGTCGGTAATGATGTATCTTAGAAGTTCTCTGACATAATTCGGATGTTCAATGATGTCCTCTTTTTTGACATCTTTCTTCTGAACAAGATTTTCAAGCGAATGGTAGATTTCCTCCAATCTCTCCTTGTACGATGTCTCAATATCTTCACGGATGATTTTCAGGGTATATCCGTCTTGAACAGATTTGTCATAATAGTAGGTGTGAAGATAGTTGCCGAAGACACGCCAAGACTCACGCTCACTTTTCAGAAGTGGCGTGCCCGTCAGCGCAATTTTAATAGAGTTCGGGTCAGCATCAAACAGGTTGGACAGGAATGACCCTTCTGGCTTATAGCCACGATGCGCTTCATCAATGATGAAGACTCTTTGAAGGTTGGTTGCATAGGCAGGAAGAACAATTTTATCCTGTCGTTCCTCAAATCGCTGGATGTTGACAACGGTGATTTCAGGTTCTCCAGTTGTCCCTTCCTGTGACTGGTTTGTCCTGAATTGCTCCATCAATTCAGACCGCGAATTTGCGGTTTTTACAACCAATCCACGAGCCTCAAATTCTTCTTTTGCTTGTTTCATCAAATCAAGACGGTCAACTATAAAATAGAACTTTGTAACTTTGTTGATGCTTGAGAAATAATCGGTAAGCACATAGGAAAGGTGGTATGACAACGCTGTCTTGCCGCTTCCTTGTGTGTGCCAGATGATACCCGAAGTAGTACCTTCTGAGA
>CAVGEP010000164.1:0-4264 GCA_963628105.1 Alistipes communis | reverse complement strand
CCCCGTCTTACATTTTTGGCAAATCCCGCAGATGCGGTAGCTGCCGTAAGTCCCACCGCCCAGCCGAAAAACATGGTAAGAAGCGCCGCTCCCAGCAAAATCAGCCCATATTTTACAATTACATTCGTGTCCCCGATATCGATGCCGTCGTCGATAAGTTTTGCCATTAAAAGAGGAATCAGTATTTCCATAGCTGATTCCAACATAACAAATATAGGGGTAAGTATGGTGGGCTTTTTATATTCGCCCACGTATTTTATCAATTTTTTTATCATTTATCCCCTTTTCCTCCTACTATAGGTATGATCCGAAGCGTCCACTCCGTTATGCCGCTGACCGGTATGTGCGCAAGGGCAAGCAGGTCCCTGGCTCTCGCAAGGAGCCAAAGGAAAACTTTCCATAAGCCCTCAACGACAAAATCGTAGGAACGCGCCACAGGCTTCGAAGAAAATACCACCGCGCAGAGTGACGCAAGTCCGATTATCAAAGCGTAGTAAACGAACCAATTGTTTACCGGAATGATCCCAAGACCGATTCCGTTCACCTTAACTAAGTATCTCACAATTAGGTGAAGAATATATATCGGCATTGTGTTCATTCCTACATATGCCAGGTAATTCATCTTGCTTGGCAAAATGTTGAACATCAAAATAATCCAGCCCCACGCAAGGAAAAGAATAAGCGCCCTGCCGAAGATGTCCCAGTACCAGGCAATTCCAAGCTCCGCCGCCGTGGTCTTGAGAAGATAAAATCCCACCGGAAGCTCGTGCACGCAAAATGCGAGAATACAGGAAATCCCCATGAGCACCGCGAAAAGTGCGGCGCAGTGCCATTTTTTCAGGCACTGGAGCTTCTTAATCTGGTCGCCGGTGCAATAAAACGCCATCACGAAGAACGGGAAGTAGGAGACCATTCTGCCAAGCCCCAGAAAGTCGGTGAGGAACGGGATCTGCCCCGCAAAGAGATAGACAATTATGCTAAGTTCCAGTATATACGGAATCTTCATCCATTCCTTTGTGAAATATCTGTAGAAGAAAAGCGCCCACAGGTACCACAGCGCAAACGGCGGCACGTCCAGCCGGAAGTTGGCATGACCGAAAATCAGCGTCCTGACTACAAAAAAGAACGGTATTCCCAAAAGATACGGCCACAGGAACGTATGAAAAGACGTTTCCTTCGACCTGTCCGGCTTCTTCGAGAAATATCCCGAAAGGAATACGAAAGCCTGCATTACGAATACATTGATGGTTATGTAGATGACGCCTCCGAGCGAACCTTGCGAAAAATGCCCCGCAACCCTGGTAAAATGTGAAATCGGTATCGACCACATCAATAGCCCTCGGAATGTGTCAAACATATAATCTCTTTGCTTAATTTCTCCCATAACTGTTTTCCTTTTTCTTCTTCTTTTTTCTAAATTCTAAGCACTAAACTCTAAACTCTCTGCTCTAAAGTCTAAGTTCCAAGCTCTAAACTCTCTGCTCTAAAGTCTGAACTCTCAGCTCTAAGCTCTAAGCTCTAAGCTCTAAGCTCTAAGCTCTAAGCTCTAAGCTCTAAACTCTAAGCTCTATTTCGCCCAGCCTCTGACGCAGCTTACCGCCTTTTTCCAGCCGCTGAGCAGCTCTTCCTTTCTTGCGGCATCCATATTTGGCTCGAAGGTCCTGTCTACCTGCCAGTTTTCCAGAACATCCTCTTTGTTTTTCCAGTATCCCGTGGCAAGGCCCGCAAGATAGGCGGCTCCCAGGGATGTGGTTTCGATGCACCGAGGCCGCTTCACCTCGCAGCCCAGGATATCCGATTGGAACTGCATCAGGAAATTGTTTGCCGAGGCACCCCCGTCAACCTTGAGCATTTCGATGCTTCTTCCCATGTCCCCCGCCATGGCCTCGATCAGATCCTTTGTCTGATATGCCATGGACTCAAGCGTTGCCCGCACGAGATGGTTCTTGTTTGCGCCACGGGTGATTCCAAGCACCGCGCCCCTTGCATAAGGATCCCAGTACGGAGCCCCCAGCCCCACGAAGGCCGGCACAACATAAACCCCGTTTGAGTCCGGCACGGAAAGCGCCATTTTTTCGGAATCCGCGGCCTTTTCCAGAATGTCAAGCTCGTCTCTTAGCCACTGAATTGCCGCGCCGCACACGAATACCGAGCCCTCCAGGGCATAGTAGACCCTGCCGCCGATTCCCCAGGCGATGGTTGTAACCAGTCCGCTGCTCGAAAATACCGGTTTTTCTCCTGTATTCATTAGAAGGAAGCAGCCCGTGCCGTAGGTATTTTTGCCCTCTCCCGGCAAGAAGCAGGTCTGCCCGAAGAGTGCCGCCTGCTGATCCCCTGCCGCTCCTGCGATGGGGATTTGCCCTCCGAAGATGTTTTCGCTCGTCTGTCCGTAAAGGCAGCTCGATGGTTTTGGCTCGGGCAGCATACACCGCGGAATATCAAGGATTTTTAGGATTTCGTCATCCCAGTCCAAGGTATTTATGTTGAACATCATGGTTCTGGAGGCGTTGGAATAATCCGTCACGTGGACTTTTCCCTCCGTAAGCTTCCAGATAAGCCAGGTCTCTATGGTTCCGAAGAGAAGGTCGCCTGCTTCTGCCTTTTCCCTTGCTCCCGCCACATTTTCCAGGATCCATCTAAGCTTTGTGGCGCTAAAATATGCGTCGATGAGAAGCCCGGTCTTTTCGCGGATTTTTTCGCCGTATCCTGCCGCCTTCAGGCTGTCGCAGTATTCTGCGGTTCTGCGGCACTGCCAGACTATCGCGTTATAAATCGGAACGCCGGTCTTCCTGTCCCACACCACGGTGGTCTCTCTCTGGTTGGTAATTCCGATCGCCTCGATGTCGTCATGGGTGCAGTTGATCTTTAGGAGCGCTTCCTGGGCCACCCCCATCTGGGTTGACCAGATCTCCATGGCGTCGTGCTCCACCCAGCCTGCCTTCGGATAAATTTGCGTAAATTCCTTTTGGGCGAGGCTGATGATATTTCCCCTCTTGTCATAGATTATACATCTTGAACTGGTGGTCCCCTGGTCAAGCGCCATTATATATTTTCCCATATTACCGTCCTTTCCGTCTGCAAGCTCAGACAAGATTATCATTCAAATAAAAGTCGTCATTTAGTCAAAATCTTCGTTCAGACAAAAATCATCATAATTTTATTGGAAATGTCCATGCCCTTGCGGCTCAGTCGTATCGAATCCTCATCTTCGAAAGCAAATCCGCCTCTTACAAATTCGTCAAACTCCGCTCTTTCGTCCGCATAAATCTGCCATATATCCTCGCCGAACCTTTCGCGAAAATCCGCCTTGCTTATGCCGCAGTTCCTGCGAAGCCCCGTAAAAATATATTCGCTTATATTGTCCCTTCGGCTGTTCTTCCTGTAATCGCAGATTTCCGGCCGTCCATCCCTCGAAATGCGCGAAATATATGCGCATGCGTCCGCCGCGTTCGAATACCTCGCGCCGCCCACAAAGGAATGGGCAGATGGTCCCAGCCCGATATACTCTCCCATGTTCCAGTAGCGCAGATTGTGTTTGCATTCATATCCCGGCTTGCAGGCATTGGAAATCTCGTACTGCCTATATCCTGCCGCATCCAGCATCTCCAGGGCCTTTGCATACATCAGGCGATCCGCTTCTTCCTCGGTTTGGCGATAGATGCCCTTTGCCTCATCCCTCGCAAATCTCGTATTATCCATGATTTCGAGGCTATAAAGGGAAACATGCATAGGGGCCAGCTCGATTGCCTTTGCTACGGTCGTCTCCCAGCTCCCTTCGGTCTGCCCGCTGATTCCAAACATCAGATCAAGGCTTATATTCTCAAGGCCCGCAGCCCTTGCGGCATCTACCGTCTCAGCGATTTGCCCTGCGCCGTGGAGCCTCCCGAGAGTGCGGAGAACATCCCTATCAAAGGATTGCGCCCCGATGCTGAGCCTGTTAAGCCCCAGACTCCGAAAGCTGCGAAGCTTCTCCGCCGTTACCGCCGCAGGGTTAGCTTCCATGCTGATTTCGGCATCCGGCATGATTTCGAAATCATCTCGCAGCGCCTGCATGATCCTTTCAAACTGGCTCTCGCCGAGAAGGCAAGGGGTTCCCCCGCCAAAATACACGCTTTCTATGGGTTTATCTATATACTCTTTTCTGCCTCCATAAGCGGCAATTTCCGCTACCAAAGCCTTTGCAAAGTCCTCGATTGGGTCATGAGCTGCCATCCCTGAGGCGGCCGCTGCCGATGTTTGTGAGGCACGCTTGGCACCCGTCATT
>CAVGEP010000163.1:0-4266 GCA_963628105.1 Alistipes communis | reverse complement strand
GCTTTAATTGTGCGGTGTTGCCCTATATTGTTTCAGGTAAAACGAAAGCCGAAGGCTTCCTCCGTTTGTCTCGGGAAAAGCCTTCGGCTTTACTGATTTTACGATAATCCTATTTATAATCTAGGAAAAAGCAGAAGAAGCTTGTACGCTCCGTGCCCTCGTTGCGGTAGATATGCGCCTGGTCGGTTTCAAACTTGAACGCCTCCTGCCGGGCGATACGCTGCACATGACCACGGCACTCCACGGTCAGCTCACCGTCCGTAACAGTCAGGTATTCACGCGTGTTTTCACCGTGCGCACCGCTCATGTACACGCCGCCCGGCTCGATATCGATACGGTAAATCTCGACCAGCCGGGTGTCCTCATACGGGAAACAGGTCCAGACACAGTACTGTCCCTCAATCTCCTTGGTCGGAATAAGCGTTTCCGGCTTTACCAGACAGAAATCCTCCTTCGGGGTTTCGATCAGGCGCTGAAACTCAATGCGCAAACCGCTCGTTATCTTACCGAGCACGCCGAGAGACGGGTTTGCAGTACCCTTTTCGATCTGTGCGAGCATACTCTTGCTCACGCCGGTCTGCTCGGCCGCCTGCTCCAGACTCATCGACTTGGACTGGCGGATGCGTCTTAAATTGACCGAAATATTATGGGACAGATAATCCATGGTGTTTTCTCCGTTTCCGTGCGCCGGAAGCGCATTTTAGAGCGCTTTCCGATACAGCATTTCAATATCACTCTGGCGGGAGGCGCGTGGATTGACCGCGATATTGCCGCTCTTCATGGCATCCACCGCCATCGCCCCAATCTTCTCCTCGATCGCCTCGCGGCTGACCGGACCGTTCCGGCTTGCATTATTCACCGCTTCGACAATACCGTTCGGAATGCCGATCTCCTCGCACATTTCGCGAATCGCGGTCGGCAGCATCATCGGCTCAAATTCGCTTGCGTCTGCCTTGATGGGGCTGATGTAATTGAAAATCTTGAGATAGCGACCGTGATCAGCAAGCGCATTGTACTCCGCAATGACCGGCAGCAGCACCGCATTTGCAACCCCATGCGGCACATTGAAGAATGCACTGATCGGATGGCTCATCGCGTGGACGTTGCCCAGACGGGCGAACGAGAACGCGATGCCAGCAAACAGTGAGCCGACGAGCATACCTTCGGCTGCCTCAATATCCTCACGGTTTGCAACAAAGCGGCGGATGTTACCGCCGAGCATCTCCATTGCCTTTTCTGCCATTGCATCCGAGAACGGCGATGCCGCGCGGGAAACATACGCCTCCTCCGCATGGATAAAGGCATCAATGCCGCCGGCAGCCGCAACACTTGCCGGTGCGCTCGTCAGTAATTCCGCGTCCAGAATGGCATAGGTCGGCAGCAGCTCATAGCTGAATACGGTCAGCTTATAATCGCGCTTGTGGTCGGTGATGACAGAAAACGCCGTGACTTCCGAGCCGGTACCTGCCGTAGTCGGAATAGCGATGAGCGGCACGATCTTGCCTGGAACCTTGTGCGCGCCCTCATATTCCTCGATCTTGCCACCGTATTTTACCACAACACCAACCGCTTTGGCAACATCCATCGGTGAGCCGCCGCCGAAGGCCACGATAAAATCTGCGCCCGACGCTTTATATGCCGCTGCCGCCTTTTCGACGGTATCCGTAGACGGATTTCCCTCGGTCTCGGTAAAGGCATCGACCGCAAAGCCCGATTCCTTCAGCGAGTCGGAAACCTTGCCCACCAGCCCCATCTTCGTCAGATGCGGACCAGAAATAATAAACGCATGCGATCCGCCGAGCTGCTTTGCCACCTCAGGCAACTTTGCAAGCGAACCGCTGCCTACTATAATATTCTGCGGAACCGAAAAGGTAAAGTCGTTCATAATAAACACTCCTCTGCGAAAATAAACTTCAATTCCAAAAAACGGCAGCGCCGAACCTTTGAAACCCGACGCTGCGTTTTATACGTAAGTTGGTGAATTCTTATGCTAGCCGTGCCAGTACACGGTCGATTGCGTCGTCGATGACCTTGTCCAGCTCACGCTCGTCCGCTTCCGGAAGCAGCGTTGCTGCATCCTCGTCCGAAATAAGCTGAACCATACTGCCGAAGGACTCCTTGTACTTGCTCTTGCAGATAACGAAGAATACAACGCCAAGTGCGCTCCACGCCGCTACCATGCCCCACTCCGGCAGGATAAGCGTGCCGCCCGAGCCCGGGATACAATACATGACGACCATGAATCCGCTCATCAGCACTGCGATACCACCCATCAGACGGCCCGCCGGAACCTTGTACGGGCGCGGCATATCCGGCTGCTTTTTGCGCAGGATGAGGAAGGAGATTGCTACCATACAGTAGGCAAGGCAGCAACCGAAATTACCTGCATCGCAGATCCAGACCATCATGACACGCCCTGCGAACGGAGCAAGCATGGTGAGGATGCCGATAAGAATCAGCGCGTTGATCGGGGTCTTATGCTTGGGATGCAGTTTGGCGAAAACGCGCGGAATCATGTAGGATTCAGCCATCGAATAGATCGCACGCGAGCCACCGATCATGAACGAGTTCCACGAAGTGATGATGCCGCACATGCCGCCAACGATGATGACCTTCGCCATGACCGAAGTCTTGAAAGCGATTGCCATTGCATCTGCCGTGACCAGACCCGTGCCGGCCTGCGAGGCAGTGATTGCATCCGAGGTCATGACCAGACCAACCGCGATGATGACGAATGCGTAAAACGCAACCGCGAGAACGACCGACAGAATGAGCATCGCACCGATTTTCTTCGGCGGAACATTGATCTCCTCCGTCGCCTGCGGAATAACATCAAAGCCGGTAAGGTAGAACGGAGAGATGACTGCAACCGAGAGGATGGACTTGATGATACCGCCGCCGCCGACCTCTGCGAACATCTGACCGTTCAAATTGTCCACCGTGCCGTTAATAACCGATGCAACGATAAGCAGGATGCCTGCACCACCAATAATAATGGTAAGGATGGTTTGAAGCTTGGCTGCCGTCTTTGCGCCTACGATGTTGATAAGCATGATGAAGAACGCAACAACGATTGCAACGATCAGCCACGAAGCATAAATGTCAAATCCTGCAACCGTGTACAGGTATCCCTTGAGGAAGCCCGGACACAGATAGGAGATGATCGTCGGGAATGCGCACGCCTCAAAGCATGCAACACCGACATAGCCGAGAACGATCGCCCATGTACATATGAACGAACCGATCGGACCCATCGCACGATGGCTCCAGACATGTTCGCCGCCGCACTGCGGCATGGCCGCTGTCAACTCTGCATAGGTCAGACCAACGAAGAAAATCATGACACCGCCGACAACGAAACCAAGTGCCGCGCCGAGAACGCCGCCTTTCTGGATCCAGCCGCCCGAAGAAACGACCCAGCCCCAGCCGATCATTGCACCGAACGCGATAACCAGGATGTCCCATGCACTGAACACCTTTTTAAATTCGGATTGCTTCTTTTCCATGATGGTTCACCCTCCTTAGCCGTTGAATACCTTGTACGCAACCTCTTCGATGAGCGCAGCCGTGCCGTCCACTCCGAGCAGGCTGCTGTCGATGAGCATATCGCGGTTGTGTCGGTCGCCACGGTTTGCACCGGTCAGCGCCCGATGGCGCTTATGGTAGCGCCTGTCCTTTTCCTCGATAAGCAGCTTTGCATCATCTGCCGAGAGATTATGGCTCTTCATAACATTTGCGATGCGCACCTCATCCGGTGCATAGATGAATACGCGCAGAATCGGTTTCTGCTCCTTGAGGATATAATCTGCCGAACGACCGATGATTACGCAGGACTCACGATCCGCAAGCTTGCGGATAATGGTCTTTTGAACATGGATTGCACGCTCGGTCAGATCCGCATATTTGGAGAATGCACCGCGCGTGTCGCCCTCAGCGCCCTTACCGGCGATAGTGACGCCCTGTTCAACCGTCTCCATGATGTCCTTCGGGATGCCGACCTCTTTGATGATCTCATCTACGGTTTCGCGGTCGTAAAACTTTATGCCGAGGTCTTCCGCGACCTTTCGGCCAATCTGATTACCCTTCGCGCCGTATTCGCATCCTATTGTAATAACAAGATGTGCCATGTTTCATTCCTTCCCGATAAAAAAGGGCGCACCAATCATTTCGATCGGTGACGCCCTTGTCACTTGTTTATTTTCCCTGTCCGCCGCTTACTTGGCAACGGCGTTCACTGCCTCGGTGATGATCTCGACGGCCTTGTCG
>CAVGEP010000162.1:0-4274 GCA_963628105.1 Alistipes communis | reverse complement strand
GTTCTAACCAATGAGACTGTCCGAAAACCAGGAAAAACGGCGTAGAAAAAGCCGTCGGAACATTGTCTACATGTGACGATCCGGCGACCATGTCAGAATTGTAATATAACTGCCTTCTGAAGACATTATTTTTAAAGAAAAAGGCCTTTATCAGGCTATGATCATCTCCATTATTCCCTTTGTTCCGAGGAGATTAACTACTCTTCGGAAATTATAGGCAAGAAAAGAAAGCCCGGTTTCAGCGGCCACCTTCAGCTTCCCTTTTGTCAGGAGGTAACCGGCTCCGTGCCATCTCTTCACTGTTCCGTATGGATGTTCAACCACAGTATTTCGCTTCCGTAAATGCTGTCGGTTGGGATAGAATCGCAGGATTACCCATTCATCCCACGCGCTTTCCTCATCAGATAATGCGATTGCTTTGAAGCGATGGTTCGTTTTCCGAACGATCTTGTTCTCCGCTGCTTTGCTGTAAAAGTCTTCAGCTTTTCGCGTTTCACCCTCTTTGAACGAGATGATTCGTCTCTTGCCCAGCGTGCATTTATTGGGGCATTTGGAACATGCTGAAGGTCTGTGATATCTGCGGATTGCAGGATCTTTTATCCCGTTCGGCTGCCCCGGGCCTGCGTAGAACAGGGTTTGCCCCATCGGGCAGATGACGATATCTTTTTCAACATCGCGTTCAAAATAGGACTGCAGCGGTGGATCTCGTTTCACTTCAATCGGCACCGTTTCCAATCCGCCCAGCGCTTTCATTTCTGCATGGGAAATCACCGCTCCGGTTTCTTTATCCAGATACAAGCTGCTCCCTTGCTCCCGACGTTTCATGACTTCCAGTTCAATGTCATCCCGCTGAAGAATCTCGGGCAGAACCCCCGCTGATATGCATTGGAGAATTGTGTCTTTGTCTTTTGAAGAAAGCATCTCCTCCGTAACCTCAGTATCGGTTTTCTGAAAACGGAACAATCTGCTTTTTTCCCCCTTATTGGGATGTGTAGTAGGAGTATCTCCATTCAACAGGCATTGCAGGATCTCTTTATCATTGCTATATCCTCTATCCGCTATACCTTCAATGTTATCTACTCCTAATGCGTCTTTTGAAGCGTTAATGCCAGATTCGAGTAAATGCCAATCTGTACATTCGTTCGTTACGTCATAATGGACGATCAGATGGTTCTCTGGCTCTACTGCGGTCTGCACATTGAAGCTCGGACGAATGCCGTCCCTCGTCTTCATAAGGCGGCTTTCCGGATCGGTGGCGCAAATATGGTTTTCTCCGCCGCTTTCCATCTGTGCCAATGCCTCAGTAAGCTGCGTTTTCCGACGTTCCAGATAATCCAGCACCCCTGTAATGTCTTCTTTTGTTAAGGCACCCGGTTCAGATTCGGCAGCATCGATTTCGTCCAGTTCTTTCATATATTGGTTTAGTTTTTCTTCAACATCCAGAAGAACCTTCTTTGCATTGCTGCTGACATAACTTTTGTTGTCGGCATTCACCGCCCGAAACTTCGATCCATCAATGACGACCGATTCATGGGAAAGCAGCCCCGCCTTATTGCACAGCTTTACAAACGCCTTGAACACTTCCTTTATGGCTTTCGCATAATCTTTCCGAAAATCTGCAATACAACGGAAATCCGGGACTACTTTTCTAAGAAGCCACATTAGTTCCACATTACGTGATGCTTCTTTTTGAAGGCGTCGGAATGACCGTATATGATTCAGGTAGCCATACATATACAATTTCAGCATGCCGCGGGGGTCATAGCCGGGGCGTCCTTCCTTCGCAGGTTCAGATTTAAAACCCATAGAGGAAATATCCAGAGAATCGATAAATGCGTCAATGGCTCGCACTTCATTATCCTCCCTGACGTAGTCATCAAGGGTGTCAGGCAGTAGAATCACCTGGTTGCGGTCGGCTCCCTGAATGTACCCCATATCTTTTCCCTCCGATGATGATTTTGATATCATTATTGTACCACATTTAGGACTCCCTTTCCATGATTTTTGCTTGTTTTCGGACAGTCTGCAAGCCTTTTTGATGGGGTGTGAGGGTCGAAAAAGCCGCCTAATGTCAGGGGTTGTCAGGGGTGTTTAGACGCTTTTAAGATTTTACAAATGAGTCCGTTGGGGATGATTTTGTTGTCGGTTCGGAATCCAGCGGCGTCGTGCAGGGCGTCTGTGACCTCCGTTCTCATGTAGGTGGGAATATAGCTGCCGTCGCCGACGCTGAGCAGGTTCATATCGCGCAGGGTGGAAAGCAGCTGGGACTCGGTGAATTTCTCTCCGACGCGCTTTTCGAGAACTCTGAAAATCATCAGCGCCAGATAGCAGGTGATAAAGTGCGCCGTGATTCGATCGTCCCGCGAGAGGTATACCGGACGCGCCTTGAACTCCGACTTCATGATTCGAAAGCTTTCCTCGATCTCCCAACGCCCTGCGTTCACCGCCAAGATTTCCTCCGCTGGCTCCTCCAGATTCGTTGCGAGCGCGCAGAAGCCATCGCATGCCGCCTCCGCGTCGATTTTGTTCTGATCCAGCGCATGGCTGACCTTCTCCGCGATTTCCCCTTCGTCCGTTGTGTACTGCCGCGTGATAAAACGCTCTGGGTCATTCGCGCGGGTCTTCCCGACGGCGCCCATGTCGATTTTCTTCTGCGCCCGGCTGATCTGCCGCTCCCGTATGTGCGCCATGTATTCCTTGTATTTGCGCGAATAGGTCACGATCATCCGCTGCTCCAGATCGCTTTCCTTAAACCAGCGCTCCTTGTATAAGGTATCCTCCTCCGCATCCCTTAGCTCGCGCGTTTCTCCGCTTCCGAGAACCCTCCAGCCCGCTGGATCCAGCGCCCATTCCCGCTGAAAGCCCTTCAGCTTCTTCAGCGATTGCGCCGTGACAAACCGCCGCCCCATAACGGAGTTGAATTTGCGGTTCGCCAGACTGGCCAGTCCCGCATCCGTGCAGACCACAAACTGACCGTGGCCGAAGTCCTGCAAAATCTCCTTTTCCAGCGGCTGCAGCGTCGTCTGCTCCGACTGATTCCCCGGATGGATGCTGAACGCCAGCGGCACCCCGCCGCCATCCATGAACAAACCCATTTCCACAATGGGATTCGGCCGATGTTCTTTCGATACGCCGTATTGCCGCAGCCCGCTCTCCTCTTCGATCTCAAAATAATAATTCGTGCAGTCGTAATACAGGATTCTGTCGTTCCGCTTGAGTACGCTGCCGCTGTTTTTGTATAGCTGCGACTGGATGTATTTGTTTTCCTTTGCCAGTATATCCAGAGAACGATAAACGTCGTGCAGCTGGAAATTCGGCTGCTCCAGCAGCGTATGCGCCTCCGCCATCGTTCCCATCTTCGATCTCGGAAACAGAATCCGCCCGTAGATCAGCCGCGAAAGAATCGCGTTCAGATCATATTCGAATTTGTGCCGGCCGGCAATTTCGCGGCATACCCGGTCGATCTTTAATTCGTTATAGATTTTCTGCAAAAACAGATATCCGCAGTTGAAGCTGACTTGCCGTCCGACCTCGATCTGCTCTCCCTGCGCAAGGCGGATCAGTACTTCCTGCCGCGCTTCCTTTTCCAGCGCCGTCAGCTCCGCGATCCGACGCTTTAAATATCCCTGCACATCGTCGTATCGCTCGCCTAGTTCCTTCGCTGTTCCCAGCTTCTCCACGATATGCGACGTCTTTTTTCCGCCCTCATACACCGTTTTTGCCGCGTAGTACGATATCGCGTTTTTGCTTTTTACCGTTTGCAGATACATTTTCGTCCCTCATTCTCGACATATCTGCGTCCATTATACTACGTAAGGCAACATTAGGCAAGTTAATTCTCCGCTCTTAACTCCATTTTTCCAGCGTTTATCAGGCTTTTTGGGCCTTTTCATGGGATTGAACTGTCAAAGTCCCGGTAAAAGTTCTTCGCGTCGATGGCTACATACTGCCGAACCTTTTCCGCCACGTGCGCCAGCCTCCCTTCTACTTAATCAGTTTGCTTCCGTTGCTGCTTCCACGTACCAGCGGGCGACTCGGCTGGCGAAGGATGAGCTTGTCCATTCGAAGAACAGACGCCGCTCCCGCCCCTTGATCATCACCGTATAGCAGGAGCCCTCCGCGCCCTGCCGGTAGCACGCCGCGGGGCGGTATTCCTTCACAGCCTCAATCTTAAAGGTTCTGCCGTCTGCCCAAGTAATGGAGCGAAGCTGCATATAGCCCATCGCGTCAAAATCGGAGTTGACCTTCACATAGACGCGCTCCATGTGCGGCGG
>CAVGEP010000161.1:0-4277 GCA_963628105.1 Alistipes communis | reverse complement strand
GGATAGCAGACTGTTTTGAGGCAGCCTGCTTTTTTAATGCTTGTTAAAATCGCCCACTACACATAAAAGAGTGTTTACATAGATATCGCAAGTGGGCAGTGCAAGGCAATCGGGCTGAGCCGCCACGAAGCGAAATAAAGACAGAGGAGAACTTGAATGAAAAACGAAAGAACAAGTTATTTCAAAAGAGCGCTTGTCATGCTCATGGCGGTGATGATGGTGTTTACCTATATGCCGAGCATGGCATGGGCATATGAACCGGAGAATAGTGCAAATTCAATCCCGGATTTTACGGTGAGCAGCATAGAAACTGTTGACGGCGGAACTATAGAGAGAACCAGCGACAACGCATATACCGTGACCTTGGCTCCGGATCAGAAGAATCTAACGCTGCGTGTAAGCTGCGGCGGAATTGATGGAGAGAAATATTCTAAAGCATTGGAAGCATACGACAAATGCCAGAACGAATGGGATTATACCAAAGCTGACTCGAATAGTGACCGCTTTGGCGTCATAGAGTGCGCCCTATTTAGCTATGGTAAAGATGGTGAAGAATATAACTACGAGGACGGCGAAGTAGTAAAAATAGAGGAGAACTCCTATTGCTGTAGTGTGGAGACCAGCATCGATTTAAGCTTTGGCAATGCGATGGTCTGGAAGCTGGCGGTGGGTCACGCAACGGAAGACGAAAATAGTGACGGAATGGTATACGAATACAACGGTTTTAATAAAAAACAGACCTACTATTATACCATCACCATTCAGCGCGAAGGCGGACTGGATAGCGTCGCAACAGACCTTGCAGGCAGCATAGTAAGTAAGCAAGGCAGCAACTACATCGTTCGGGTGCCGCTTAGTAACACAAGTGTTGATTTGACGATGGTGCCCGCGTTGCCGGAATCGGCAACGGTATATGTTGTAAATGGCGATGCAGAAACACAGCTGAACAAAACAGGGAGCAGTGGCGCTTGTCAGCACACCGTAAGCTTTGACACCGGCGAAAACGAAAAAATAGTTACTATCCGCTGTAAATATACTGTTAACGGAGGGCAGCAATCCATAGACAATACGATAACCGTGTCGAAGCTCTTTGAGGGCGTGGGAACGGCAGAAAACCCATATCAACTCAAAAAAGCGGAAGATTTAGTCAAGCTTCGTGAAATAGTGGATAGTGGGTATACCTTTGAGAGCAAGTACTTCAAACTCATGAACGACATTACACTTCCCACAGACTGGACACCCATCGGTTGCCTGAGTGATAAAGTAACAGAGGACGCTCAAAGTCTTAGTCACAAAGCCGGTGATACTGTATTCCCCTTCTCCGGCAAAATTGACGGAGGAGTCTATGATACAAACGGAAAGCTGACCGGTAAATGCACCTTGACCGTCCCAGAGGGCGGAAAGCCCCTGCTGGGCTATGTTTTAGGCGCAGAGGTCAAGAATCTGGACATCAAAGGTACGAAGATTAACGGCTACGGACTGGTGAACGACCTCCACGGCGTGGGTATGGGTGGCAGCGCCATTGTCATCGACAACGTGACCCTGAAAAGCGGAAGCAGCACCCTGAAGTCCGGTTTCATCGGCGCGGAGATTGACGAACGCTTCAACGGCGAAGCCGGGTGCAGCATGAATTTCAATGTCACTATCCGCAATTGCGAAATCGAAGAGGGCGTTACCGTTGGATATAACGCCGACCAGAGCGAGATCGGCTCCATCGCAGGGCGTATAAACGGAACGGTTGAGAACTGCAAGAGCTACGCCACCGTCAAGGGCAAGGACTATGTAGGCGGCATCATCGGCATGAAGGATAACTCCATGGGTAGCTGCACTGTCACCGGCTGCACCTTTGGCGGAACGGTAGAAGCCACCGGCGACAATGTCGGCGGTATTATAGGCAGCCATTACCAAAGCAGCAGCGCACCTAATGCAATCCGCACTAATGTTACAAACTGCCAAGTAACAGGAAATGTTACAGGGGAAAACAATGTTGGCGGCATTCTCGGCGGAGACGAGATTGTAGCGCAGGCGTGGAACGCATATAGCATTGCCGGGAATTCATTTAGCGGCAAAATAAGCGGCAAAAAGAATGTGGGCGGTATCATCGGATATTATCGCAGCCTGAACAAATGGGATAACATCGCAGGAAACTACTACACAAAGGACTGCGGCGCAAGCAAGGGCATCGGCGCAGTACAGTACGTGGATACCGATCAGTATGCTAATATGACGGTGAAAGACGGCGTGACCTATTTTAACACCGCCAAGATGGAGGACAGGACAAAAGAACCGTATCAGTTGTATCTCTATACCAACGAAGGAAAGCTAATGGAGGGGCCTTATGTAGAAGGGTGCGATTGGAAACCTAATTATAACCGCACCGATGACCCACTGGGCACCGGCGCCAGCAGACTTGCAGAGGCGGTTGATACAATTCCAACAACACCGGTTTGCTATGCGCTTAACGTAGAAGGGACTGTAAAAGACCAATATGTCGGGGGGAATCTCGACCTTTCAGGATTAACCTTTACCGCCAAGTGGACAAACAATCAGCCTGACACAACGGTTGAGGCGAAAGACATCACGGTCAGCGGATATAACAAGTACAGCAACTCGGTGCAGAATATAACCCTTTCCTATGGAAATGCGCAGACTATCCTGCAGGTTGCCGTAAAACAAAAGGCATCCGGCGATACGACAAAGGATAAGTTGACCGTAAACTTCACACTTTTGGGCGACAACAAGCATGACAGCGACACCGACAAAAAGGTTCACGGGCTTGCTACAGGCGGCTTGACCACATGGGTTGCAAAGACTTCCTACGAAGTACCGCTGAACTCTACCGTTTGGGATTTGATGAAACAGGTTCAGACCGGAAACAGCAAGGTCAAATTCAACACGGAAAGTACTCAGTACGGAACATACATATATTCCGTGACCTATAACGGCACCGAGCTTGGGGAGTTTGACAATGGCAAGAACTCCGGCTGGATGTATACCGTAAACGGCACTCATCCGGAGGTGGGCGTTTCCGCTCGCTACCTGAATAACGGCGATTCGGTGGTCTTCCACTACACCGACGACTATACGAAAGAAGAAGGCTCCGAGAAGTGGAACAGCGGAACCAAAACCGAGGAAACCAAGACCGTCACCACCGACACTAAGACCGGTACGGTAACCACTCCAACCGAAACCAAGGTAACGGAAAAGACAAACGCCGACGGAACCAAGGAAAAGACGGTAGCCGTAACGGTTTCTACGAACAACCAGACGGAGATCATCAAACAGGCTACGGACAAGAAATCTGCGGAGATCGTTCTGGAAGTAGCAAGCACAGCCACAAACGGCGCCCAGAACGTTCAGCTTCAGCTGAATGTAAGCTTCGTTAAGAATGTAAGCGAAAAGACCGATGCGGCTCTCACGGTTAACACCGAGAACGGCACCGTAAGCCTCGACCAGGATACCATTAAAACGGTATTAGACGAGGCGAAAGGCGCGACCATCACCCTTGATGTGAACAAGGTTGCAAACCCAACGGAAGTGCAAAAGAAAGCAGCCGGAACAAACGGACAGATCCTCAGCCTCACTGTAAAATCCGGGGACAAGACCATTTCCGACTTCAAGACCGGTAAGGTAACCGTAACCGTGGCGATTTCAACCGCGTTACAGAATAAGAGAGTAGCCGCGATTCACATCGCAGAAGATGGCAAAATTGAGCAAATGCCGGGCAAGAGCCGGGAAGTTGGCGGCAAGAAGTGTTTCGAGTTCACAACCTCCCACTTCTCCGATTTCGCACTGGTAGACGCTGACGAGCTGGGACTGGAAACCGAGGACGAAATCGATGCGGCGGCACTGGTGGCAAAACTCACACCGGTGGCACGCTCCGCAAAGACCGCAAAAGGTTACATCAAGGTAACTACAAGCCTCGATAAGAGCGATAAGGCGATCATCAGCGAGCTGAAAGACGCAGGCTACACGGTGAAGTACCGCTTCTATCGCTCCACGAAGAAGTCGGCTAGCTACAAGGCAGCCCTCGAAAAGACAGGCAAGACCTATACCAACACAACAGGCAAGAAGGGTACGAAGTACTACTACAAAGCCCGCGTGATGGTGTACGACGCTGACGGCGCACTCGTTGCAAAATCAGAACTTAAACAATGCAAATACGCCTGCAGGATTAAATAGACTTGTCGCTTCGCCCGTGGCGTCGCTTGCTACGGCTAAGAAGGCGTAGAGACAAAATTGCGGCAGCGCGATTCCGCAGGAGCGCGCAGCCCTGT
>CAVGEP010000160.1:0-4289 GCA_963628105.1 Alistipes communis | reverse complement strand
GGGCTGACCCATGCGGATCGCGAGGTCGCCTCGATGCTGATGAGAACCGGAAAACGCGTAATACTCGTGGTAAACAAGATCGATGCACCATGGAATCTTCCCGACGATTTCTATGATTTTTACGAGCTGGGACTCGGGGAGCCCATTCCCATTTCTGCGGCAAATATGCTCAACTTCGGAGATGTTCTGGACGAAATCGTCGAGAGCTTTCCTGAGGATGTTTATGAAGATGATGAGGATGTTACAAAAATTGCAGTTATCGGCAAGCCAAATGTAGGAAAATCCTCTCTCATCAACTGCCTGCTTGGCGAAAAAAGAGTAATCGTTTCACCGATCGCAGGAACCACCAGAGATTCCATCGATACGCCTTTTGAAAAGGACGGAAAAAAATATATTTTGATTGACACCGCGGGAATCCGCAGAAAGTCAAAGGTAAACGAGGATATCGAAAGATATAGCGTTGTCCGTGCGGTGGCAGCAATCGAACGCTGTGATGTGTGTCTACTTATGATAGATGCAGCCGAAGGGCTCACCGACCAGGACAAGAAGATCGCAGGGGTTGCTCACGAAGCAGGAAAGGGCATAGTAGTCGTTGTAAACAAGTGGGATCTGATTGAGAAGGAAACCAATACCATGCGGGACTTCCGGCGCCTGATTGAGGCCGATATGCAGTTCATGTCCTACGCTCCGTCGGTGTTCATCTCCGTAAAGGACAAACAGCGGGTAAATCAGGTCATCGAGATGGCAGATTATGTATCGGAAAAACGCGCCCTCAGAGTGCCTACGGGTCAGCTGAACAGCCTTATCCAAGATGCGATTATGATGAAACAGCCGCCGTCGGATAAGGGACACAGACTCAAGATTTATTATGCGACGCAGGTCGGCGTAAAACCGCCGCTATTCAGCTTCCAGATAAATAAGCGAGATCTCATGCACTTTTCGTATGCGAGATATCTCGAAAATAGAATCAGAGAAGGCTTCGGATTCGAGGGAACATCAATAAAATTCGTATTCCGCGAAAAGGGCGAAAGGGTAGAATAGCATGCAATTTGATTTTGACTTTTATAATATAATAGCCGTCGCCTGCGCATACCTGATAGGGAATATTTCACCGTCGATAATACTCGGCAAAATCAAGGGCATAGACATAAAAAAAGAGGGCAGCGGCAATGCCGGGACGACCAACGCCTTGCGGGTACTGGGTAAAAAAGCAGCACTTGTTACCCTCGTAGTCGACATAATGAAGGGCTTCCTTGCTGTAGAGCTTGGAATGCTGGTCAGCTACAAAACAGGCGCGGTCTGCGCACTTGCGGTATTCTGCGGACATATCTGGCCCTGCCTATATCATTTCAGCGGAGGTAAGGGCGTCGCTACGGCGTTCGGAGCGCTGCTTGCGATCAACCCGCTGCTTGCACTTGCGGCACTGGCAATAGTTGCGGCAGGTCTTCTTGTGAGCAAGAGAATGTCGGTAGGTTCGCTCCTTGGGGCGGGGACCTTTCCGATTGTTTGCTTTTTACTGGAAAGGGATTTCCTAACTATGGGAACGCTGATGGCACTCATAATCATAAAGAAGCATATTCCGAATATCATAAGGCTTCTAAACGGCCAAGAACCGCCGATGGGAATTTTCAAATCAAAATCCCGGGAGGAAAAAGATGAGTTACGAAAATAAAAAGATAGCCGTGCTCGGGGCGGGAAGCTTCGGTACGGCGCTTGCCATGACCCTTGCGGGCAGAGGGCACGCAGTTACGATGTGGGCAAGGCGAGCAGAGCAAATAGACGAAATGCAAAACAAAAGAGAAAATGCTCGCTATCTTCCAGATGTGAAGCTTCCGGAGGAAATTGCCTTTACAAATGACTTAAAATCTGCGGTAGAGGACAAAGACATATTGCTCTTTGCCGTACCCGCACAGAAATTCCGCGAGGTTTTCGGAGAGGCAACAAAGCATGCAAAGCCGGGAGTTCCTATGGTAAACGTAGCAAAGGGAATCGAAAAAGGAACCCTCCTCAGACTTTCGGAGGTTGCTGAGGAGCTTGCGCCGGGCTGTAGATATATCGCCCTGTCGGGTCCATCCCATGCGGAGGAGGTAGCACGCAGGCTGCCGACGACAGTGGTAGTAGCAGGAAAAGACCATGATCTTGCGGTAGATATTCAGGAAATCTTCAGCACGGATCGTTTCCGCGTTTATACCAACGAAGATTTGATAGGAGTGGAGCTCGGAGGCGCCCTAAAAAATATCATAGCACTCGGAGCAGGAATCTCTGACGGTCTGAAATTCGGGGACAATGCAAAGGCTGCGATGATGACCCGCGGAATAACCGAAATGACACGTCTTGGCCTTGCCCTGGGAGCCAGAGCCGAAACCTTCTCAGGACTTGCAGGGCTTGGAGACTTGATCGTAACCTGCACCAGCATGCACTCCAGGAACAGAAGATGCGGCATCTTGATAGGACAGGGGTTGACGGTCGATGAGGCAGTAGACAAGGTTGGAATGGTTGTCGAGGGGCTTTCGACCGCAGAGGCTGCCAATATGCTGGCGCAAAAATGCGGGATCGAAATGCCAATCACCCAGTGCATTTACCACATGATTCAGGGAAATGTGAATGCAAGGGATGCCGTTGAAATATTGATGGGCCGCAAGAAAAAAAACGAGATGCATATTTAATAAATTACCTTTTGGAGGCACAAAATTGTCAGACAAAAAAACATTTCATATAACCACATTCGGCTGTCAGATGAACGAGCATGACTCGGAAACTTTGGCAGGAATGCTCATTGAAAGGGGTTATGAGCCCGTAAGCGACAGAAAAGACGCAAACATAGTTATTTTCAATACTTGCAGTATCCGCGAAAATGCTGATAAACGCTTTTTTGGAACGCTGGGACAGCTGAAACGCCGCAAAAAGGAGCAGAAAGAAAACTTTACGGTATGCGTATGCGGCTGCATGATGCAGCAGCAGCACATCATCGACACTCTCAAGGCAAAATATCCTTGGGTCGATGTTATTTTCGGGACGCATAATTTACACAGGCTTCCGGAACTTTTGGATAACCTTTACAAGGAAAAACACAAACAGCTGGAAATCTGGGAGGATGGCGGAGAAATCACCGAAGGACTGCCGGCAGAGCGCCTATATATGCATAAGGCTTTCGTAAATATCATGTATGGATGTAATAACTTTTGCACATATTGCATCGTGCCTTATACCCGCGGCAGAGAAAGAAGCAGGGCGCCGGAGGAAATTCTGCGAGAAGTCAGGGAGCTTGCAAAAGACGGCGTAAAGGAAATTACGCTTCTGGGACAAAACGTCAATTCCTACAGGGGTATAAGCTGCGAAAACGGCGAAACTGCTGACTTTGCAGACTTGATCTATCTTTTGAGCGATGTGGATGGAATAGACAGAATTCGCTTCATGACAAGCCACCCGAAGGACATATCGGACAAGCTCATCGAGGCTTACGGAAAGTGCGAGAAGCTTTGTCATTATATACATTTGCCCGTTCAGTCAGGCTCAAGCAAGGTTCTCAAAGAAATGAACAGGCATTATACAAGGCAGGACTATCTCGAAATCGTAAGAAAGCTCAGAGAGGTTGACCCCGATATTGCAATTTCAACGGATATTATCGTAGGCTTTCCGGGAGAAACCGAGGAAGAGTTTGAAGAAACGCTTAGCCTTTGCGAAGAAGTTCGCTACGATTCGGCCTTTACATTCCTATATTCCATACGCAAGGGTACTCCGGCGGAAAAGTTCGAGAATCAGGTTCCGGAGGAGACAAAGCACGAGCGCTTCAACCGCCTTGTGGAGGTGATCAATAGGATTTCTGCAGAAAAAAATGCCGAATATGTCGGCAGACTCGAGAAGGTTCTGGTCGACGGCCCCTCAAAGCGGGGCTCAAAGACATATGGCGGCAGGACGGAAAGCTTCAAATTGGTAAACTTCCCCGGAACGCCGGATATGATTGGCAAGGTCGTAGAGGTTAAGATAACAAGCGCCAATACGTTTAGCCTCGAAGGAGAAGTAAAAGTAAGTAAATAGCAAAACAGTAACCCCTCACGAAATGGATTTTCTTATACAGATAAGACCCGGATTTTTCGGAGGGGTTTTGCGATAAGATAATATATCCATACGATAATCCAAAAATCTCCGGCGGAGGTCTTTGTATACTTAGAATTTTTATAGCAAAGAAAAGAAAATTGTGATACAATGTTTTAATACATTATTTTGGGTATAAATATTACAATTATCCAAAATCAAATCAGGGGTAGATTATATGACGAGTTTATTGC
>CAVGEP010000159.1:1505-4333 GCA_963628105.1 Alistipes communis | reverse complement strand
ACGGCTTAAAGACGGTAGAAGTTTATGTAAAGGGACCGGGCTCCGGCAGAGAAGCGGCAATCAGAGCGCTTCAGACCGCAGGACTTGAAATCACTCTCATCAGAGATATCACGCCGATTCCGCATAACGGCTGCAGACCGCCGAAGAGAAGAAGAGTATAGGAAAGGAGGAGTAATTTAGATGGCAAGATATACAGAAGCAAACTGCAAATTGTGCAGAAGAGAAGGTCAAAAGCTTTTCTTAAAGGGTGAAAGATGCTATAGCGGCAAATGCGCACTCGAAAAGAGAAATTACGCTCCCGGACAACATGGTCAGGCAAGAAAGAAAGTCTCAGACTATGGTCTTCAGCTACGAGAAAAGCAAAAAGCAAAGAGATTCTACGGAATGCAGGAAACTCAGTTCAGAAATTTATTCGACAAAGCTGCTAAGAAGCAGGGCAAGACAGGTGAAAACCTCCTGATTTTGCTCGAAACAAGACTGGATAATGTTGTTTTCAGACTTGGATTTGCGGCTTCCAGAAAAGAAGCAAGACAGCTCGTAACTCACGGACACTTTACTGTAAATGGCAAGAAGGCTAACATTCCGTCGATGGAAGTAAAGGCAGGAGATGTTATCGCAGTAAAGGCAAAGAGCCAGAGCTCGCCTAAGTTCAAAGAAATCAAGGAAATGTCCATCACAGTTCCTAACTGGATGAGCGTAGATGTTGATAAATTAGAGGGTAAAGTTGTGACTCTGCCGAACAGAGACGAAATCGATACTCCGATTGCAGAGCACTTGATCGTCGAGTTGTATTCCAAGTAGTAACCTTGTTACGGGTATCCGACAAGCGTATACCCGTAATAATGAACCTGCAAGAGGCGGGTAGTATTTGCCTCGCGGCATAAGTTATTGCGAAACTTGGAATAAGAAGGAGGTTTTTTTAGTGATCGAAATCGAAAAACCAACAATCAATAAATATATTGATGAAGACGGAAACTATGGCAAGTTCGTAGTAGAACCTCTGGAAAGAGGCTACGGCACGACTCTTGGAAACGCACTCAGAAGAATTCTTCTCAGCTCGCTTCCGGGAGCTGCGGTTACATCAGTAAAAATCGACGGAGTACTTCACGAGTTTTCAACAATACCGGGAGTAAAGGAGGATGTTACGGAAATCATCCTCAACCTCAAGAAGCTTGCAATTAGATTGAACGGAGAGAATACAAAGAGAGTTATCATCAATGCGGTTGGTCCAAAGGAAGTAACCGCAGCTGATATCATCGGAGACTCCGATATCGAAATTTTCAATCCGGACTTGCACATCGCAACCCTGGAAGAAAATGCAACGCTGGTCATGGAGGTTAACCTCGCAAGAGGAAGAGGATATGTTCCGGCGGAGATGAACAAGACCGAGAATACGCCGATTTCGGTAATTCCGGTAGATTCAATCTACACTCCTGTAAGAAAAGTTAATTTTACGGTAGAAAATACCAGAGTCGGCCAGGTAACAGACTACGATAGACTCGTGCTGGAGATCTGGACGGACGGTTCAATCACGCCTGAGGAGGGCGTTTCCATCGGAGCGAAGATCATGCAGGAACACCTTAACCTGTTTATCCAGCTCACCGACATTACCGGAGCTATGGAAATCATGGTTGAAAAGGAAGAAGACCAGAAAGAAAAGGCTCTCGAAATGACCATCGAAGAGCTCGAGCTTTCGGTTCGTTCCTTCAACTGCCTCAAGAGAGCAGCAATCAATACCGTAGAAGAGCTTACTCAAAAGACAGAGGAAGATATGATGAAGGTTAGAAACCTTGGCAAGAAATCCCTTGACGAGGTAAAGGCAAAACTTGAAGAACTGGGACTTGGTTTGAAGCCGAGTGACGAATAGAACTTGCAATGAAAGGAGAATCTTAAAATGCCAGGATACAGAAAACTGGGCAGACCTTCGGCTCACAGAAAGTCCATGCTGAGAAATCTTGTAACTGATTTATTCAGAGAAGGAAGAATCCAGACGACGGATTGCAGAGCCAAGGAAGCCGGAAGACAAGCAGAAAAGTTGATTACTTTGGCGAAGCGCGGCGATCTTCACGCAAGAAGACAGGTGCTTGCATATGTTTTTGACGAAACAGTAGTAACCAAACTTTTCGAGGAAATCGCGCCAAAGTACGAAGACAGAAATGGCGGATATACAAGAATTCTTAAGTTAGGACCTCGTCAGGGCGACTGCGCTGAAGTTGTTTTCTTAGAATTAGTATAAGAATACAAGCTAAAAAAGAGCTGCCTCTAGGCAGCTCTTTTTTCGAAGATATAATTTTAATTTTGTATTGCAACCGGTCAAAAATGTGCTAACATAGAGTCAAGAGGTAAGGTCTTTCGGCTTTGCCGGATGCGTTTTAGGCTTTTACAGCCTTGCCGCTCTTGGTTTCAGCAGGAGCGGCTTTTTTTATGATGTTTGTATCAGAGAAACTCCGGTCATTTCCGGCGGGGTATCGAGCCCCATCAGGGATAGCATGGTGGGCGCGATGTCGGCGAGCTTTGGCTCGCCGTGCAAATCCTCCCGGAACTCGCAAGGACTCTGGCTGATGTGAACAAGAGGAACGGGATTTGTCGAGTGGGAGGTAACGGGATTTCCATCAGAATCCAGCATCACATCAGCGTTACCATGATCAGCCGTCAGGAGGATTTGGCCCCCCGCCGCAAGTACGGCTTCCTTAATCCTTTCTACGCATACGTCAAGGGTCTCGATAGCCTTGACCGCGGCATCGAATACTCCCGTATGGCCGACCATGTCGGCATTGGCAAAGTTCAAGATTATGACATCGTAGATTGCGCTTTCTATTTTTTCTATG
>CAVGEP010000159.1:0-1432 GCA_963628105.1 Alistipes communis | reverse complement strand
TTTGGGGACGGTATCAAAATTCGGTCTTCGAGAGGGCATGGAGCCTCCACTCCGCCGTTAAAGAAAAATGTAACATGGGCATATTTTTCCGTTTCGGCTATTCGAAGCTGCCGAAGCCCCCTCGCGGAGAGATATTCCCCCAACGTATTTTTGATGGTCTGGGGCGGGAAAGCCACCTCCACATTCGGCATGGAGGCATCGTAGCAGGTCATGCAAACATAGACAAGATTTTGAAGGTATCTTTTGCGCTCAAAGCCGTCAAAGCCGGGGTCTACGAAGGCGCGGGTGATTTCCCTTGCACGGTCGGGACGGAAGTTACAGAATATGACGGAGTCGCCGTCAGATACGGGCCTTGAGCCAAGGCATCGCATCGGCAGGATAAATTCGTCGGTAATGCCCTGCGCATAGGAATTCTTCAGTGCCTCGGAGGCAGAGGAAAAGCCGGGAGCATCGCCCAGGGTAAGCGCCTCGTATGCCTTCTCAAGGCGGTCCCAACGCTTGTCGCGATCCATGGCATAATATCTGCCGGAGATAAGGCCGATCCTGAGGGCAGGAATTTCCTTTTCCAGTGCCTCAATTTCTTCGATATATCGGATGCCGGAGGTAGGCGCAACATCCCTGCCGTCCATGAAGCAGTGTAGCCGGATGCTCCTTACCTTGCGCTTTGCGGCAAGTCTGATGGTCGCCTTGATATGCTCGATGTGGCTGTGAACACCGCCATCGGAGAGAAGCCCGAAAATGTGCAGGGTGGAATTTTCGTTCTTTACGTGCTCGATCGCCTTGCTGAGCGCTGCATTTTCTTCAAAGGTGCCGTCTTCGATGGCTTTGGTAATGCGGGTAAGCTCCTGATAGACGATGCGACCGGCACCGATATTGAGATGCCCAACTTCGGAATTTCCCATTTGACCCTCGGGAAGTCCTACCGCAAGTCCGCTTGCCTTGAGGCTGATACTAGGATAAGTCTCGAATATTTTGTCCAGGTTAGGCGTCACCGCTGCCTTTACGGCATTGCCATATTCTGCGGGATTAAGTCCGAATCCGTCCAGTATCATGAGCATCGCAGGACGCTTTGCTATATGTGATCTATCTTGTATATTTGTATCTGTCATGTGATTGCCTGCTTTCTGATATTTTCTATTTTTATTTTACCAAACTTGCGAGGGAAAAAACAGTATCGAGAAAAAATTTTTTATGCTAAAATATAAATACGAAGAGAAAAGAGGGAAAAACGCATGAATTGGAGCAAGGAACAGGCAAGAGCGATAGAGCTTAGAAACAAAAATATTTTGGTGGCGGCAGCGGCAGGCTCCGGCAAGACCGCGGTTCTGGTCGAGAGGATCAAGCGCCTGATACTCGAGGACGGCTGCGACATCGATCGTATGCTCATCGTTACGTTTACCAATGCCGCGGCATCCGAGATGAAGGAAAAGAT
>CAVGEP010000158.1:0-4396 GCA_963628105.1 Alistipes communis | reverse complement strand
CTTGCGTGCTCCACCTGATTGTTGTAAAATTCGCCGAAGTTATTCATATAAATTTTAACCTTCTTCGCATCTACAATGGTTGTAAATCCGTTCAGCTTAACCTCTTCAAGGTCCAGATCTTCAACTGCCTGAATAATGTCGCTGAGCTTGCCAACCCCCGATGGCTCGATCAAAATTCTGTCCGGATGAAATTCTGCAATCACCTTTTCCAGCGCCTTGCCGAAATCTCCCACCAGACTGCAACAAATGCAGCCGGAATTCATTTCATTTATTTCAACTCCCGCGTCTCTGAGGAATCCGCCGTCAATGCCAATTTCCCCGAACTCGTTTTCTATCAGAACCACCTTTTCGCCCTTGTAGGCTTCTTCGATGAGTTTCTTAATCAAAGTGGTCTTGCCGGCTCCCAAAAAGCCCGAAAAAATATCAACCTTAATCATAATTTATCGCTTCCTTTTCTAAAAATAATTTCCCGCGCCGCCTTGAATTTGCTTGCAAAGGGCTCGTGAACGTATACATAAAGTATACCACAGCGCAAAAAAAATTAAAAGCAAGTTTGCAAAGATTTTTGCGTGGGCTTTGCGCTACGTAACATGAAAAATCATATTTACAGGATGAATTAACAAAAGCCGGAGTTTTCTGGCATTGCCGCCGAAAGCTCCGACTTTTTCGTTTCGTTTAACTAATTATTTCCAAGCAAAATTTGCGATTCCGTACACATAAATCACAAGGATTGCGCAAGGAACGAAGTATTTGAATATAGGCTTCATCCAAGTCTTTACCTTAAGACCGTGTCCTGCATTGGCTTCTTCCATGAACTTATCCCAGCCCCAGCCGAATTTGTTGCAGCAGAACAGCGCCATAATCAGGGAGCCCAGCGGCAGTATATTCGTCGAAACGATGAAATCCCAGAAGTCAAGCCAAGCGGTGCCCTCTGCGAAAGGTTGGAACTTAAGCAGGCTATATCCCAGCGCCGTGGTAAGTGCAAGAAGGAAAATACCGATGCCGCAAACGATGCATCCCTTTGGACGGGACCATCCGGTCATCTCTCTTACCATTGCAAGGATATTTTCGCATACCGCCAGCACCGTGGAAAGCGCCGCGAAAACCATGAACAGGAAGAACAGCGCGCCCCACCAGCGGCCTCCCGCCATGTGGTTGAATACGCTTGCCATTGTGTCGAACAGCAGGCTCGGTCCTGCGTTAACCTCCAGTCCATATGTAAAGCAGGCCGGGAACATGATAATTCCCGCTGACACCGCCACAAAGGTGTCAAGAATAATGATATTCACCGACTCGCCCATGAGGGAACGGTCTTTTTCGATATAGCTTCCGAAAATCGCCATGCTGCCCATGCCGATGGAAAGTGTGAAGAATGCCTGATTCATAGCACCCACCACAACATCGCCGTTAATCTTTGAGAAGTCCGGAATCAGGTAGAAGGCAAGGCCCTCTGCGGCACCGGAAAGAGTCACGCTGTGAACTGCCAGCACCAGCATCAAAATTATTAACGCACTCATCATGTACTTTGTCACCCGTTCCAGTCCCCCCTGCAAGTCGCAGCTGAGGATGATGAAGGCCACCAGCACCGTCACAGCTAAATAGGTAACATTTACCGATGGGCTCGTAATCATTTCCACGAAGCCGAAGTTTTCGTTTTTGCCTGTGAGGAATTTTACGAAATAGTAAATAATCCAGCCGGTAACCACCGTGTAAAATGACATAAGCGCAATGTTTCCGACGAAGCAAATGGCGCCCATTGGTTTCCACTTTTTCTTGTTTTTTTCTGTCGCAAGTTTTGGGTACATCTGTAAGGGCGAAATCTGCGAAGCTCTGCCGATGCTGAATTCCATGGTCATAACCGGAAGCCCCATAAAAATGAGGCACAGAATGTAAATCAGCATGAAGCTGCCACCGCCGTATTGACCGCACATCCACGGGAATTTCCACACGTTGCCGCAGCCGATGGCACAGCCCGCAGAAAGCATGATAAACCCTAATCTTGTTCCTAATCTTTCTCTGTTTTCCATAATAAAAAATTTATCCTTTCCTGTCAGCGGGCTTTCAAGCGCCCAGCTTTCTTCATTATATATGCGCCAAACACATTTGTAAAGGACAATTTTCAGAAAATTCACTCGCAGGGCCCGGATCAACACTTGACAAGTCGCGACCTCCTGTGCTATCATAAAGGGCGAAAATTCGTATGGATTTTTCGGAGATGAGAACTCATTTTTCGCCATACACCCGGTGTGGGTGCGTGGCGATTTTTTTTTTTAGGAATTTCAGAGATTTTTAGGAGGAAACCAATATGACCGAAAAGCAAGAAAAAACAAAGACGCAAGCGGAAGCGAAAACGCAAGCACGACCACAAGCACAATCGCAATCCAAAATCAAAAGGCAAAGTCAAAACCAAAACCAATGGCAAGAGCAGCACCTCCCCCGCGAGAAAAAAACGATTCCAAGCGAAATCGTGTATCTTCTTGGAATCGCCCTGCTTTCCCTTGCGGTTGCAATACTCACAGCCGCGGATTTCGGCGTTTCCATGATCGTCGCCCCGGCATATTTACTCAGTCTTAAGCTGGGGGTAGTCAGCTTCGGGCAGGCGGAATACATCATCCAGGCGGGGCTTTTTATCCTGCTTTGTATCGCCCTGCGAAGGTTTAAATTCGTATATTTCATGTCCTTTGTCACCTGCCTGATTTACGGCTGGGTACTTGACCTTTGGAGAAATCTTCCCTGTTTTGACCCGGCGGTTACGGCTCCCGGCAGCATGGCGCTGCCTCTGCGGGTAATCATGTTTATAATCGGCGTGCTTTTGACCGCTTTTTCCGTTTCGCTTTTCTTCAAAACATACCTTTATCCCCAGGTTTACGACTTCTTCGTCAAGGCGGTTTCCCTCAAATACGGCATCAAGCTTTCGAAATTCAAAACCTGCTTCGACCTTACCTGCCTGACCGCCAGCGTGGTGATGACCTTCTGCTTCTTCGGAAAATTAGTGGGAGTAAACTGGGGAACCCTTGTAATTGCTTTGATTAACGGGACTTTAATCGGATTTTTCGCAGAAAAGTTAGACGAATTTTTCGACTTTCGCCCTCGGTTCAAGGACTTCGCCGCATATTTTAAACTGGATGACAAATAGCTTTGCGATTATAACCCGCAATTTTTCATAAAAACAAATAGTTTTGCGATTATTAACCGCAAAACTATTTGTTGCTGCTGCAAATACCTATGAAAGGAACAATCTGATGAGCTTCTGCCAGAAGCTGAGCGTTTCGGTGGCTGCCGCTTCCTCTTGGGTTGGCTCGGCTACGCTGATTGCATCGGTTTTGATTACGAATTGCACGGACTTGATCTCCGTGTTTTTGTCCGATGTGAAGGAGCGTAGGATGCCGCTTCCTTTCAGCTCGTCGATCATTTCGGAAACCTTATCGTGAATCTGTCCCTTTAGTCCGGAAATTTCGTCAAAAAATTCCGCAGTTCCCTCTTTGAGCTTTGATATTCCCTTCCGGAGCTCTTCCATCTTGTCGCAAAATTCCTTCATAGCGTCTTTCAGCAGTCCGGTGCTTTCCTCCAAGGTTTCCATATTTTCCGAAAGCTCCCCTGCGCCGTCCTTTGCCTCAGAAACGGCCTCGGTATAATCGCAGACCCCGTCATAAAATTTTTGGTATTCGTCAAGCTGCTCTTTCAGCTCTTGGATTTGCGCAGACGCCTTGCTTGCGCTCGAAACCGCCGCAGAAATCTGCGAGGTAACATCGGAGGAGGCCATTCCCTGCTGAATGGCGGCGGATTTGATTTGGGCTTTCTGCTCCTCGGTCATGGCGGCAAGCACCGCTTTGATCGCTTGCTGCTTTTGGCTCTCGGCTATTTCCTCTCCGGCCTGCGCAGTCTGCTGCGTCTGTGCTGCCATTTCTGCCATCTGTTGCTCTACGATTTTCTCTGCGGCGGCATAATACAGCGCATCCGCATTCTTTTCTACTTCTACCGTCACCCTGTAGAGCGCCGTATTATATGCTTTGTTATACACCGCAGCCGGGTCTAATTTTTCCAGCAGATCGTTCAAAACCGTAGCGTAATTTTTCGGCGTAAGGCTGACCTTGCTCATGCCGCTTTCTGTGAGTTTTTCGTTTATAATGATTTCCGAAGCCTCGCAGATTCCCTCAAACGCCTTGTAGGCGCCATTTGTCAGCTCAGTGTTTTTGTCCGTTATCTCGGTCATTCCGCCCGAAAGCTCCTCCGCACCGTCTGTGAGCTTTCCTGTTCCTTCGTATAGCTCTGCAATTTTCTCCGCAAGCTCATCTGCTCCCTCCGCGATTTTCTCTGCTCCGTCTTCTGCTTCCCCTGCGCCGTCGTCAAGCTCTTTTGCCGCATCCTTCGCATCATCGGCTTTCTTATCCATGTC
>CAVGEP010000157.1:2115-4409 GCA_963628105.1 Alistipes communis | reverse complement strand
AATTGCCACTTTGTAGCCCTTTTCCACCAACTTTGCGATATAGGAATCTGCGGCATGGAAAGGAACGCCGCACATGGGCGCCCTTTCCTCCTGTCCGCAGCTTTTTCCCGTTAGAGTGAGTTCCAGTTCTTTTGACGCAAGAAGCGCGTCATCGAAAAACATTTCGTAAAAGTCCCCCAGTCTAAAGAACAGGATACAATCTTTGTACTGCTCTTTAATGTCTAAATACTGCTGCATCATTGGGGAAACTTTCATGTAAAACTCCTTTTTTGTTTATTTTGCATTATATCATTTCCCGCGTTCGTCCTTTCGGCGTTGCCGCAAGGTAGGAAATGATGAAATTCACTACCGTGAATTATAAGCCTTAATACCTTCTTTGATGATGTTGATGCCGGCCTTCATATCCTCTGCCTTGAGAACATAAGCGATACGGATGTCGGACTTGCCTACGCCCTTCGTGCCGTAGAATCCGCCTGCAGGCGCGAACATACAGGTTTCGCCGTCAACATCAAATTCCGTAAGCAGGAACATGAGGAACTTCTCCGCATCGTCAACAGGAAGCTGGCAGGTGATGTAGAACGCGCCCTCCGGAACGCCGTACTTGATTCCTTCGATTTCGTTGAGAGCTTCAACGGAAACGTTTCTTCTGTGTTCGTATTCTTTCTTGATGTCGTTGAAGTAGGACGGATCAAGGTTGTAAAGCGCCGCCGAACCGATCTGGTCGAGAGTCGGCACGCAAAGTCTTGCCTGGCAAAGCTTCATGAGATTTGCCATGAGCTCTTCGTTCTTGGAAGCGATGGAGCCGATTCTTGCGCCGCAAGCGGAGAATCTCTTGGAAACGGAGTCGACGATAATAACATTCTGTTCAGCTTCCTTGTATTTACCGAAGGAGGACATTTCCTTGCCGTCATAAACAAATTCTCTATAAACTTCGTCGCAGATGAGATAAAGGTCGTTCTTTACTACGATATCAACGATAAGATCCATCTCTTCTTTGGTGAGAACCTTACCGGTCGGGTTGCCCGGGTTGATGATTGCGATTGCTTTTGTATTAGGAGTAATAACGCCTTCGATTTTTTCTCTTACGGCATACTGGTATCCATCGTCAGCAGTCGTTGGAATTGCAACGACTTCGCCGCCTGCTGCCTTGACGAAGGTCTTGTAGTTTGTATAAAAAGGTTCAGCCATGATAACTTCGTCGCCCGGATCGAGAATACCAGTGAAAATCATGGAAAGAGCCTCGGAACCGCCGTTTGTAATAAGGATGTCCTTGTTTTCAAAGTCAATACCGATTCTCTTGTAATAGCCGATCAAGGCTTCGATAAGCTCTTTTACGCCCTGGGAATTTGCATAAGCCAGGACTTCCTGGTCGAAATTCTTTACCGCATCAAAGAAAGCTCTCGGAGTCTTGATGTCCGGCTGACCGATGTTAAGACCGTAAACTTTCTTGCCGGCAGCTCTTGCTGCGTCCGCGTAAGGTACGAACTTTCTGATTGGGGAAAGTTCCATAGCTTGAATCTTTTGTGATAGTTTCATTTTTTCTCCTCTTTTCTTCACATCTTTTATTTTTCTAACTCCTCATGGGAGGCGTTGACTATGGTTGTTATGACTTCAGGTGTAACGGCGCTATCGGCTCCATCTACCGCCTGCTTCGTCAAATACAGAAGATATTCGATATTGCCCTTTGTTCCTGTCACGGGACTATAGGTAAGCCCTGCAGGATGTAAATCGCTGTCTATAGCATATTGTACCACATTTTTTATAACTTCATCATGTACTTTTTTATCTCGAACAATGCCTTTCTTTCCAACTTGGTCTCTTCCCGCCTCAAATTGAGGTTTTACAAGGCATACAAGGTTTCCGTCATCGCCAAGGAGTTTAGATGCCACAGGAAAAACCAGCTTCAGCGAAATGAAAGAAACATCTATACTTATGAAATCTATCGGGTCTTTAATCAGCGAAAAGTCCAAATATCTGATATTGCACTTCTCCATATTCACAACCCTGGGGTCGATTCGGAGCTTATAATCAAGCTGTCCGTAGCCTACATCTACCGCATAAACCTTGCGTGCGCCGTTTTGGAGCATACAGTCGGTAAATCCGCCGGTTGAAGCGCCGATATCCATACATACGGCATCTTTCAGGTCAATGGGCCAAAGCTTCATGGATTTTTCAAGCTTTAGTCCGCCTCTGCTCACATAGGGACAAATATTTTCTTTTATGAAAATTTCCGCATTATCGTCAATCATATTGCCTGCCTTGTCGCTTTTTTGCCCGTCCACATAGACGATTCC
>CAVGEP010000157.1:0-2105 GCA_963628105.1 Alistipes communis | reverse complement strand
GCCATTATGGACGCCTTCGCCCTTTCTCGGGAGGGATAAAAGCCCTTTTTTACAAGCAAAATATCAAGCCTTTCTTTCAAGCTCTTCACATATCCTTTCTGCGATTTTTTCTGCTGATAAGCCGTATCTGTCCGCAAGCTCCTCAAAGGTTCCCTGCTCGATAAACTTGTCGGGCCAGCCAAAAGTGAGAATTTTCTTGTCTGCTCCTAAGTTTGCGCGCAAAGTCTGCCCAAATCCGCCTGTGACAACATTATCCTCAATTACTGCGATTGTCCTGCCGCGCAGCCGGACTGCGGCAGACTTTTCAATCGGCTTTATGATGAGCACATCCTCATAATGTGCATAAATTCCTTTGCTCGCAAGAAGCTGAAAAACCTGTCTGCCGATTTTCGCCATTCTGCCGACTCCAAGGATTTCGATGCATTCAGAAGTATTATTGCGCTTTCGTGCTTCTGCTCCGTAAAACATCATCGACGGAACTCTGCCTTCCTCCTCAAGAGAAATTTCACCTCTCGGATAACGAATTGCACAAGGACTTTCAAGCTCCAGCGCATAGTCCATGGACTGAGTAAGCGCCTTGTCGCAGGTCGGCGCAAGCACGGTCATATTCGGCATCGGGTTTAGGTAACTCAGGTCAAAAATTCCGTTGTGGGTCTCCCCATCTGCCCCTACGATTCCGGCTCGGTCGATCATAAAGGTCACCGGAAGATTTTGCAGGCATACATCGTGGAGCATCTGGTCGTAAGCTCTTTGTAGGAAAGAGGAGTAGATGCAGACAAAGGGTTTAAATCCCTCCTTTGCAAGCCCCGCCGCAAAGGTTACCGCATGCTGCTCGGCGATTCCCACATCGAAAAATCGGTCTGGAAACTCCTTTGCAAATTTCCCCAAACCAGTAGCCTCTCCCATTGCCGCGGTAATGGCAACGATACGCTTATCGTTTCGTGCAAGGCTCACAAGATGCTCACCCATAAGCGCAGAATAGGTCGGGCGCTGGGGCTTTGTTAAGACCTCCCCGGTTTCCGGATCAAAGGGCGCAATTCCGTGGAATTTATCGGGAGCCTTTTCGGCATTGCGATATCCCTTTCCCTTTTGGGTGATTACATGAATAATCACCGGTTCATCCAGCATCTTTGCCCTGTTAAAGGCGTCGCAAAGCTTTGCTATGTCGTGCCCGTCCACCGGCCCGAAATATGTAAAGCCAATTTCCTCGAAAAGAACTCCACCGTAGTCCATCATGGAATATTTGATGTCATTTTTTAGGTCCGCCAGGCTATTTGCAATGCCCTTTCCTACGCTGGGAATCGCGGCAATTCTGTTTTTTATGAATTTTTTTGCGCCCAAATATCCCTTGGAGGTTCTCAGGGAGTCCAAATGCTGCGAAATCCCGCCTATATTAGGCGAAATGGACATTCCGTTATCGTTGAGCACAACTATGACCTTTGACTTGGAAGCTCCGATATTGTTCAAAGCCTCATATGCCATTCCGCCCGTGAGAGATCCGTCGCCGATAACTGCGATAACCTCGTGTTTTTCGCCTTTCAAATCCCTGGCAGCTGCCATCCCTGCTGCCGCGGAAATCGAAGTGCTGCTGTGCCCCGTATTAAAGCAGTCGCAAGGGCTTTCGCAGGTTTTGGGAAATCCGCTGAGGCCGTCCAGCTGCCTGAGTGTGGGAAAATCCTTTGCCCTGCCGGTGAGAATTTTGTGCACATAAGATTGATGTCCCACATCCCAAATGATTTTGTCTTTCGGGATGTCAAAGACCCTGTGCAGCGCAATGGTAAGCTCCACAACTCCCAGGTTTGAAGCCAGGTGCCCGCCGGTTTTTGAGACGTTGTCGAGCAAAAAATCTCTGATTGAATAGGTCAGAAGTCCCAGCTCTTTTTTGTCCATCTTTTTCAAATCCCGTGGGAAATCATGCTCTAAAATGTTGTTCTTTATATTTTCCTTCATCAAAATTCCTAATGTCTTCTGTCTTTTAGTTCAAGTACCAAATCTCTGAAAAATTCCGCATTGTCATAGTAGTCGGCAATAGCCTCCACCGCGGCTTCCGTAAGCTGATCCAGCCTTTCTTTTGCCTCAGCCAGCCCGTTTATACTGGTATATGT
>CAVGEP010000156.1:2336-4415 GCA_963628105.1 Alistipes communis | reverse complement strand
CAATTACGAAGAATATGACAAAAATCAGCTTTAGCCAGCAGCAGGCAAGCTTTAGGCTCCCTATGCCGCCAAGCCCGAAAAAAAGTCCCGTAATATGGAATCTGCGCTCCGTAACCCATGCGCCTCTTGTAGCCACCATCAAAATCACAAGGGCCAGCATGGTTAAGCTCATCGCGGTGATAAGTGCAGGAAGCATCGGCCTAAGCTGCGCAAAAGTTTGAAGTAAAATCAATTTCGTTCCTCCACCAAAAGTGTAAATTCGTTGTGTTGGTGCTTATAAAAGCCCTTGATCGCACGATATGAATGTTCCCCATCGTTACTCAAAAAAGTAATGTCTCCGTCTATCTTTCCGAGGGTCGGCAGGTAGTCATTCATGATCAACGCATAAAAATCCTTGCTGTGGATTCGTACCGCATAAATTCCGCTTATCGCGGTAAGTCCCGCGGCAGGGTCTACGATTCGGGCGCTGATGCGCCCGTTTTCTTTCTGATCTTTGTAAATGTCCGGTTTTTCTTTTGCCATAAGTCTTCTCCGCAATCAGCTTCGATATTTCATATATGCACCGATATAGGTAAATTCCTGTTCCTCCGCCTCATCACAGCGTCCCTCGAGAATCGCCTCCACGTCATCCAGCACATCTTTGATGTCCACAAACTGCCCCGGTATTCCGGTATATTGTTCTGCAACATACATGGGCTGCGAAAAATAGTTTCTAAGTTTGCGCGCTCTGTAGAAGATGCTTTTGTCCTCTTCGGAGAGGTCGTCGATGCCCAGAACCGCCACGATCTGTTCGAGCTCCTCATATCTTGACAGGCATCTTAGGGAAGCTTCCACAAGCTCAAAATGCCGCTGTCCTACTACCTCAGGGTCAATGATACGGGAGTTTGTGGCAAATACATTGATTGCCGGATAAAGTCCCTTTTCTGCCACCTTTCTGTCCAGAACCACCTGACCGTCAAGGTGCTGCGAAATTGCATGAACCGCCCCGTCGTCCATATCGTCGGCAGGAATAAAGATTGCCTGAAAGGATGTAATTGAGCCCTCCGGCGTGGAATTTATCCTCTCCTCGACCTCGCTGATTTCCGTAAGCAGCGCAGGTGAATATCCGTTGTCTATCGGCATCCTTGCAAGTTCCGTCGAAATTTCGGCACCCGCCTGCACCATCCTGTATATATTGTCAATAAACAGAAGTACGTCCTGTTTCTTCTCATCCCTGAGATATTCCGCAAGCGTAAGTCCGGCATAGATGGCTCTGCTTCTGCTCATGGCGTTGTCCCCCATCTGTCCGAATGCCATAGAAATCTTATCCAAAAGCTTTGCTTCTTGCATTTCGTCGTAAAGATCCCTGCCCTCACGGCTTCTCTCTCCTACTCCCACGAATACGGAGTTTGATTCGAGTCCCTGATAAACATTGTGTATAAGTTCCTTTATGAGTACGGTTTTTCCGACTCCTGCGCCGCCCAAAAGGCCCATTTTGAAACCCTTTCGCATAGGCGCGAAGAAGTCCAGAACCTTGATTCCCGTCCACAGTATGTCGCCGTCGATAACTATTTGGCTCATGGAAAGGGATTTATCGTAGATATTGCGGGTATTAACGTCCCCAAGCTCCGTTTCATCTATGGTATCGCCATAGGGGTTAAAAACATGTCCGAGGATTTGGTCGTCGTAGGCGATCCTAAGTCCGCCCTCTTTTACATAAACCTCCATGCCCCGTTTTAGACCTCTGGTGGCGCCGCAGCATATAGCGGCGGCTATCTGTCCGTTTACTTCCTGCACTTCAAACATATATCGAGCGTTATCCTTTTCCGCATAGAGCAGGTCGCGGATCCCCACATCGGTATTTCTGAGGAAAATTTCTACTTTCAGATTGGATACTGATATGATTCTTCCTGCAAAATCTTCTCTTTTTTCTTTGGTCATTTCCGTGCTTATTTTTTTATTTTTTTCGATTTGTTCGGATATTCCTGTCATTGGCACACTCACCGCTTTCGTTGATTTTTGTTGATCTTATTGCTCTCTAAGGGATTTCTGCTTGACGAAGCTGTCAATTGTCTTGCGGAAAGAATTTTGATTCTTTTC
>CAVGEP010000156.1:0-2326 GCA_963628105.1 Alistipes communis | reverse complement strand
CCCTTGATTCCTCCGCCTCGATTTCCTCTAACTTTTTCAGTGATTCCGTTGTGGCATTTTGTCGCATAATATTCTCGGCAGCATAGGAGCTTGCGGCTGCGATACGCACCTCGTATACCATGCACGAGATAGTCATGTCCTCCAAAAGCCTTTGGGCATCGCCGCTGATTTCGAAGTCGTCCCATTCGTTTGCCGTCTTCGCACGCTGCTTCCCTTGTTTTTCCGAGGGCTGTTCCGGCAAAGGATATATGCGCTTTATCTCCTGCTTTACCGATGTAACGTTATAATAGTGGTTGTAGACGATTTCTACAGCCGACCAGCAGCGCTGTCTGACTGCCTTTTCGAGATACTCCCTGACCTTCCCGAAGTTTTCGGCAAGTTCTTCTCGTGAAAGGAAAAGGCTTACTTCCTGCGGATGTCTCAGCTTTTTCCCGATGATGATTTTGTCCGTATCCGTATCATTATGTATTGCTCCCGATACATAGGTATTTACACCACCGCAAAATCCAAGGTCAGAGCCCAGATAAATTCTAAGCACGGGAAGATTTGTATCGGGTAGCTTTATACATTTGTCCAGCCTCAGATTTCGGTTGCTTTGGATTATCCGCATCATATCCGAAAGTTCTTCTTCCATGGCCGAATACATCATAGCCTGTTTACCCGAGGCTTCTACACGCAGCAACGCGTGGAAATTCATTACCTTGACAACCGCCTTTACGTTCATTCGTCGCCTCCACTCTCCAAATCAAGAAGCATTTTGAGCATGGTTTGCTGACTGCGCACGGCGAATTTTTGTTGTTTGAGCATTTCGAGAATAAGACTTCCCCTGCGCATACGCTCCCTGAGAGCCTCGCTCATCTCGTCGGCGTTGGCAAGCTCGAAGATTTCTCTCTGTTCAAGATATGCAAGAAGCTCCCGGCGAATAGGAGGACCTGCCTTTTTCATTTCTTTTGTCTGAACCGCACCGCCAAGTCTTGATACCGATAATCCATAATTTATGGCAGGTTTCTGCCCTTTTTCGAAATTCTTTGCGGACAGCACGATTTGACCGTCCGTAATCGAAATTATATTCGTCGAAATAAAGTCCGTAATGTCGCCGCCCTTAGTTTCGCATATAGGAAGCACCGTGATGGAGCCGCCGTTTTTGTGCTGGCATCCAATTTCAAGCATCCTCGAATGAGCATAGAAGATGTCCGGCGGATATGCGTCTCTGCCCGGAGTTTTTCCCATCAGCAGAGCGATTTCGCGGCATACGTCGGCATGCCTTTTCAGGTCGTCGAGAACAACGAGAACATCTTTTCCCTCTGCCAGATAGGTTCTTGCCATTGACATTGCCGCATAAGGGGTACTCTGCAGCACCGGGGCACATTCGTCGTTAAAAGCCGCAAGAATGATGGTATATTCCATGGCTCCTCGCAGGAGAAGCCGGCTGTAAATATCCTTTACATTCTTTTTTGTTTTTCCAATGGCAACATATATGCAGACGATGTCTTCTCCCTTTTGGTTATATATCGTATCCAGGGCAATTTGCGTCTTGCCCGTCTTTTTGTCTCCGATTATCAGCTGCCTTTGCCCCCGTCCGATGGGATAAAGCATATCGATGCCCGTAATCCCGGTACGCAGTGGCCTGGTTACTGCGATTCTGTCCATAATTGGAATCGGCTCTCCCTCGATGGGTATCTCACAAAGCCTGTCCAGGCGCTTCCCCGCAAGCTTATCTTCGCCGAAAATGTCTATGATATGTCCCAGCGAATCCTGCGAAAACATGGCTCCGAACTCCTTGCCTGTTGCAACTACCTTGTCGCCTACCAGAACCTTTCCGTCCATACGTGTAAGTGCCACCAGAACGGAGTCGCTTCGTATAGCATCAACATATCCTTCGGCTTTGTCGCCTACCAGCACTTTCTCAAAATATGCCACATTGTCAAGCCCGGTAGCCTCTACAATATATTCTCTGACCAGGCGAACCGTACCGCAGCTGTATGCGTTTGTTCCTGCCTTGATCTTTGCAATTTTTTCGTCAATCAAACTATTGATTGTATGTTCCATCAGTTCAACTCCCTTGTTTTTATACAATAGTCATACAGGATGTTTCCCTCTTCGATTTGGAGGCCCTCGCATATCTCCTCATCGGGAATGATCTGGACTCCGTCTCTTGTTGTCCTTTCCGTTGCAATGCTTCTCGGTACTCTGAGCCGGGTTTGCTTGGATTCCTGCTCAGCCGACCTCTTTAGGTCATGATAAAACTCAAGCACGCTGAATTTTTTACATTTGGCAAGATATGCATCGAGTAGCTGCGACTCGCTTTCCGAAAAGCTCTCTCGCA
>CAVGEP010000155.1:3800-4430 GCA_963628105.1 Alistipes communis | reverse complement strand
CTATTACGTTTTAGTCGACGGAAAATATGAAGCCGTCACGAATGAAAACAAAGACTCATTAAGCATCTACCCGCCCTATACGAAAGCATACAAGCTGCAGAAATTAGAGCAAGGCGATCTCTGAGTCTACACCGGCAAAGACATCTTCGAGAAAATCGGCACAAAAGAAAAAGCGGCTGATTACATAGGAACATACGTCTATTACAAAGGAGATGCGATAACGACAGACGCGCCTATTTCCGCGGAATGCCCTGATTGCGAGAAAGCGGATTTTTTCAAAGCGGCCGAGGGATATTCATTCAAATTCATTGACGCAAGCAATTATGCAAGCATACTGACAAGCGCTCCGACAAGCGCTCAAGCATATAAGAAACATCTAGCAAACAACGCGACATTTTCTTACGATGGAAAAAGATGGAATAATGCAACTTCTTCCGATGTCATAGCCTACGGAAGCGCGATAATACAGACAGCGAGCAGTGTTTCAGCGAAAGTTAACAAGACGCATCTTGACGGAACCAACACAGACTTTGGTTGGCAGCTGCACGAACAAATCGATGGTGAAGACACAAGCATCACTGGAACGCGAAAGCCGGGCGACAGCGATGGCCAATTCACGGTCTACAGCAG
>CAVGEP010000155.1:0-3790 GCA_963628105.1 Alistipes communis | reverse complement strand
TCCTTATGGAGAGTACACCAAAAATGGCGAAGATGAGCTTATCTATAACGGAAGCCCTAAAGTCGAAATAGGCGGATTCACAGCAGACAAAACAACTCTGATAAACGAGAACATAGGATTCAGAGTCGGATCAACTGGACTCAGCATAACTAACTCAGGCAAGGATCAGTTTTCCGTTCTTTCCGACGGCACGATATGAGGCAAGAAGCTTTACATAGAGCAAGACGAAAAGCATGAATCCGGATCGGCGTCTTATTTCGACGGCAACGTATGCGGCCATCAGATGAAAGTAGACACAGTAGAGCTCGCGACGACAAACACAGGCAACGGCAACGAGCAAACAGCAGGATTCAGGGTTGAAAAATATAAGGTTCAAGGATCGGGGGATAATGGGGAGGTTGTTACTAATGAGAATGGCGAATATGAGCTATATTTTAGCATAGCTTCTGTAAATAATTCCCGCGATTCCTCTGGAAATTATACGAACTCTGACAAAAGTGTTGCATGCGTGCTTAGCAATAAAGCAATAGGTGCATCAATAAAAATAACATACAAAACATCGACGAATGAGAAAAAATATGCGACATTTTCCATAAATGGAACATTGCTTGGCTATCCATATAATGCAGACGGCTCAGTGACGGATGCACAGAAGAAGTATCTTTGAGATAGTGCTACAAAGGCTTTCAAAGGAATGCAGTCCGATCCGCTGGTTAAGATAAAAATAGTCAATGGGCAGATATGTAGCGCAACGCGATCGATAAAAAATAGCAAGTATGATTCCTGATCCGGTTATACAGTCATCTCCGCTTTGAGCAAGATAACTGACTGCGAAAGCATTACTGAATTCGCAATAATATCCTGAACACCACAGAAAGAGGAGTATTTCACAGGGGACTTTTTGGCGTCGACCGGCTTCTTCAAAGATAAAAACTGCTGCTTCTTAGAAGGGGCTATAGTAGATGTATTCTCACTGCCCTGGGCTCGGCGACTAGCTCTCAGCGGCTCTTCTGTCCTTGCGTATGCTGAGGATAATGTATTAATTCCAGCGCAGATTTTAGAAGTGCAAGTTACATCCGGAAGTATGACAACAAGCTATTACTACGCATATAAAGAATTAAGAAAAGGAGATGTTTGCACAATAGGCACTGGAGATGTAGTGTCGCCAACATATGTATATAATTATCTTGAGGGCAATATAGCAAAAGGATACAAACTTGCAGTATCTGAGCCTTATGTATTATTCAGCGAGAAAAAATGCACTCCAAAAGAAGGTGAAACTTATATATCGTACGATCAAATAGCCGAGTCTTTTTCTGAAGTGCTGCCTGCTTTAAATGATTTCACAATGTTGAATACCGTGAATGCATCAATCATACGAAAGTATCTAACTGCTGATACGACATCTCTTGGCCTCAATTGATATAACAATAAGAGTTTATCACAGATAGTTGGAGATATCGACCAAAACATATACCCGTCAAATTGCTCTTCATACACTATAAACGCATACGAATATGGAGCTAATATAACGTCCACGACAACAGCTGGAATCCTTCCTATCATCTCATATTCAGCAAACGGAGTTAAAATTAGTTTTTGCGTAGATAACGTAGGTTTAACAATGAACGATGGCAGTGTAGAGGAAGATAAAATCTTTGTTTTTTGCTCTAGACCATTATACGTATATGAAAGCACAGGCACATCTTCTTCAAGCACACCGTTAAAAAACGCATTTTATAGCTACAAATTTCAGATAACTCCTGTTTCTAGCGACATACTCTCTATATTGATGTATGGAAGTAATGCCGCGATTAAATGTGACATAAGAACAGGGGAGATATCGCAAAACGTAGGAACTCAGCTATCTAACGCATATCTTAGAACAACAAATTCGACAATTATGAAATCAGCCTCAAACCAAAGCGTAATTGGTCAGAATATAAGCACATCCGGCAGTAGCATAAAGATAAAAATTGACAACAGAACTGATATAACTCCGCCGACGCCGATAATAGTACCTACAGATAAATGAGTAGTTAGTGATTAATGGAGACTAAGAAATGAGAACGATAAAATTCCCCAAAATGTTCAATTCCAACAGCACCAACGTCTGAAAAGGGACGGAATACCTTTCGCAGACCAAGCAAAGCGCGCAGCTTCTTCTTCAGACTGAGAGAGGCGAGCTGTTCGGCGATCCGTATTTTGGCTTATTATTTAGACATTATCTTTACAGCCAAAATGATTATATCCTGAAAGATGTTATTGTCGACATGATATACCAGCAACTTGCAATTTTTATCCCACAAGTCCATATTAAGCGCGAAGATATAAACATTATTCAAGATAAGGAAAAAGGAATTCTCTACTGCACATTCTCCGGGACCTCGCAAATTGACTACCAAAACAACACCTACAGCTTAGTTATGTATGATGAAAGCGAGTAAATTTATTAAATCTAAATCTGTCGCTAAATTAAATGATTAAATAGAGCGATGAGAGGATTATAAATAAATGATAAATAAGAATGAAATATCTGCTGTAGAATTATCGCCAACAAAGCGAGATTTTTACCAGATTTGAAATGAACTTATCGATACCGCTAGCAAGCTCTCTAACCGTTGAGACCCAAGCAGCACCAATGAATCTGACCCTGGTATAGTATTATTAAAGGTGCTTACGGCGATAGCGGATAAATTGAATTACATTATCGATAAAAATACCCTCGAAGCTTTCATGCCGTCCGCTACCCAAGAAGAGTCTATGAGGAAGCTTTGCGACATGCTTGGCTACACAATGAAATATTATCGCTCAGCTACCTGCCCTATTCAAATCTCATACGTCGGGACTGATTATGATTTAGATGCGGATAATTGCTCAATAGTTATCCCTAAATTCACCAACATAAAAAACGAAGATCAAGATGTCAACTATGTCACTCTTTCTCAGATCACATTAGGCGGATCTGTTAACTATGAAACAACAGAGGCTTTGGAAGGTGAATATGTGCAATATGAGAACATTACTCGCGACCAATTAGATGATAATCATAGATACTATCTCCCGGAAGCACAAACAGCTGAAAATGGTATCTTCCTTTATTCTGCAGATGATGAAACAGCCGAGTACGAAAAGGTAAATAATCTCAACACTCAAAAATTAGGGACACGCTGCTGGAAGTTTGGCTATGACTCAAAAGAAGATATGCCGTATATTGAGTTCCCTTCTGATATTGATTCTTTGATAGGCGAAGGTATTTCTTTTGGCTATGTAAGGACAAATGGAGCTAATGGAAATATTTCAGCAGGTCTTTTGAATACAATTGATGCATCTTCTTCGGTATTAATAAAAGCTGGCGATACTCAAAATCCTATAACTTGCGACAGCTCTTGATTTTCCGTTACAAATACAGCTGCTGCAACAAACGGCGACGATAAAGAAACTATTGATGCTGCATATAATTCCTACAAGAAGACGATAGGCACTTTCGACACATTAGTAAGTTGCAGAGATTATATGAACAAAATATATCAGCTGACAGAAGGCGATATAGAAGGTTCTTCCTCAACAACCCCTCTTGTTTCAAACATAATTGCTTCCGATATTAGAGATGATATAAATAGAGGCGTGACTGTCTGCTCTTTCTCTGAAAATGGTGTTATTTACAGCAATCAGAGAAACAAGGCTATTGATAAGAAAGTTGAGTTCGATAATTTTGATATTCTCCTCTATCCTTTTAAGAGAGTAGCTGGAACAAATACAAAATCTGAGTACATAAATTCTTTCAAAT
>CAVGEP010000154.1:0-4470 GCA_963628105.1 Alistipes communis | reverse complement strand
GCACGGTATGGAATGTCATGGTGAACATCAACGGAACGCTCAAAGCGGTTGGTTATGCGCTTTTGGTGCTGTTCTTTCTGATGGGCATCATGAAGCATTACAATTCCATGCAGGAGATCAAGCGCCCGGAACAGGCACTCAAGCTGTTTATCCGGTTTGTGCTTGCGAAAGCGGCGGTCACATGGGGGCTGGATCTGATGATGGCAATGTTTACGATTGTACAGGGCATCATTTCTAAAATTATGGCTTCCTCCGGTATCGGCGGCAGAAGCGGAATCTATCTGCCGGGTGAGATGATAAAGACCATAGAGGATTGCGGCTTTTGGGAGAGCATTCCGCTGTGGGCAGTAACGCTGATCGGCAGTCTGCTGATTTGGGTGTTGTCCTTTATCCTGATTCTCACGGTGTACGGGCGGATGTTCAAGCTATATATGTACGCCGCAATCGCGCCGATTCCACTGTCGTCATTTGCAGGGGAGGAGACAGGGAATATCGGCAAGAGCTTTCTGAAATCCTTTTCCGGCGTATGTCTGGAGGGTGCGATCATCGTGCTTGCCTGCGTCATCTATTCGCTGTTTGCGTCAGCTCCGCCGTCTGTCAGTACCGGTGCCTCGGCAATTACGCAGGTCTGGACTTATGTCGGGGAGATCGTATTCAATATGTTGGTGCTTGTCGGGACAGTGAAGCTGTCGGATCAGGTTGTGAGTAAGATGCTTGGAATATAAACGGAGGAAACATGAACAGAATTATTTGCAAAGACGCATTGGCGGCGCTGAGAGAGTTGCCGGACGGATGCGTCAATCTATGTGTAACAAGCCCACCTTATTATGGGCTTAGGGATTACGGCGTGGACGGGCAAATCGGGACGGAGGAATCTCCGCAGGCGTATATCTGCCGTTTGGTAGCGGTGTTTCGGGAGGTCAGGCGGGTACTCACGGACGACGGGACGCTTTGGCTGAACATTGCCGACAGCTATGCCGGAAGCGGAAAGGGAATATGGAAAGGGGCATCGGAGAAAACGGACTGCAAAAACAATTACCGTGCCGATACGACGGCGGCGAATTACGGAATGCCGGTTGTTTGGGACGGAATCAAGGCAAAGGATATGATTGGAATCCCGTGGATGCTTGCCTTTGCACTCCGCGCGGACGGATGGTATCTGCGTTCGGACATTATCTGGAACAAGACAAACGGTCTGCCCGAAAATGTAAAGGACAGACCGACAAAATCCTATGAGCATATCTTCCTGCTTACGAAATCTCCGAGGTATTACTACGACGCCGAAGCCATTGCGGAACCGTTACAGCTTTGCAGTATTGCAAGATATGAGAGAGGGCGTTCCGACCACACCAAATATAAGGGCTTCAACGGCAATCAGTCAATCAACGAAAAACGGGAACGCGGGCAGGAATGTAAGAAACTGACGCGCAACAGGCGGGATGTCTGGAATCTCAGCACCAATTCGTATAGGATGGACGGGCATTTTGCTATGTTTCCGGAGCGATTGGTGGAGCCGTGCATCCTTGCAGGGTGTCCTGTCGGCGGAGTGGTATTGGATCCATTCTTGGGCAGCGGAACGACCGGGGCGGTTGCCAAACGGCTCGGACGGCAGTATATCGGGATTGACCTGAACCCTGCGTATTGCCAAGCGGCGGAGGACCGGATTCGGGAAATACCGGATAGCGGGGCACGGGAGCTTACGGGGGAGCAGAGAAACGATGGAAATTAAAATCAACAAAGAAATCAAAGAATACACCGAAACAATGTTTTTCGGCTTATCGGTGCGGCAGTTCGTTTTTGCTTTGCTTGCCTGCGGTGCGGCAGTCGTTATCTACTTCGGATGCCGTTCCTTTCAGGGAACGGAAACGCTTTCATGGCTTTGCATGGTGGGAGCCGCGCCCTTTGCGGCGCTCGGTTTTATCCGATATAACGGTATGACAGCCGAGCAGTTGGTACGGGCATGGTTTCGCTTTGAAGTGCGGATGCCGCGCAGACTGTTGTTTCGGGGAACAAATACGCTCGTAAGAGCAGAAAAGAGAGGAAACAAATGAGCCTTTTCGGACATAAACAGAAAACAGTGGAACCGGATGTTATCCCGACCACCGTGGAACAGGCAATTCCCATCCGCGATGTATGCGAGGATGGGATTTTTCTTGTAGGGCGGAATCTTTGGTCAAAGACCTACCGTTTTACCGATGTCAATTACGCAACGGCATCCAAGGAGGATAAGGAGGGAATGTTCTTTGCATACTCCGAAATTCTGAATACTTTTGACGCCGGAGCTATGACCAAGATTACGGTCAACAACCGCCGACTGAATCAGACCAAGTTCCGCGAAAATAATATGCTGGAGCTTCAGGGTGATTCGCTTGACAAATATCGCAATGAATACAACCGTATTCTCGCGGGTAATGCCAATCTGTCAAACGGCATTACACAGGACAAGTATCTGACCGTCACGGTGGAAAAGAAAACGGAGGAAGAAGCGCGGGCGTATTTCAACCGTATTTCTGCCGAATTTGCGGCGTTGTTCGCAAAGCTCGGTTCCAAATTTGAGGAGGTCACAGCAGAAGAAAAACTCCGCATCCTGTTTGACTTCTTCCACTACGGTGCGGAGGACGATTACCACTATGACGCGGGATTGTATGCACAGCGCGGATACAGCTTCAAGGATGCCATTGCACCGGACTGTCTGGAATTTCGTACCGACTATTTCAAAATGAACGGGCGATATGGCAGGGTACTGTACCTGCGCGACTATGCCAACTTCATCAAGGACAGTTTTATTGCGGAATTGACCGACATCGACCGAGGTATGATCCTTTCTATCGATGCAAGCCCCATTACAACAGAAGCCGCCGTGAAGTTGGGTGAGAATAAGCTGCTTTCGGTGGAAACCAACATTTCCAATTGGCAGCGGAAGCAGAACAGCAATAATAACTTTTCCGCTACCATTCCGTATGACATGGAGCGTCAGCGTGAGGAGAGCCGCGAATTCCTCAATGATCTGGTAGCCCGCGATCAGCGCATGATTCCGGCGCTCATTACGCTGGTGCATACGGCAGATACCAAGGAGCAGCTTGACGCGGATACCGAATCCATCCGGCAGTGTGCGAGAAAGCACCTGTGTTCTCTGAATATCCTCCGCTGGCAGCAGCTTGAGGGACTGAACACGGTACTTCCATACGGCGCGCCGAAGCTGGGTATTCGTAGAACACTGACAACGGAATCGCTGGCAGTGTTTATGCCGTTCCGGGTGCAGGAGGTCTGTCATACGGGCGGCATTTACTTTGCCAATAATGCGATTTCAAAGAACCTGATTATGGTCAACCGTGCGGAGCTACTCAACGGCAATAGTTTCATTACCGGTGTTTCCGGTTCGGGTAAGTCGATTCTGGCAAAGCAGGAGATCATTAACCTGTTTTTGTCGGATAAGGACGCGGATATTATCATCATTGACCCGGAGCGCGAGTACGGTAAGATCATGGACGCTTTCGGGGGAGAGAACATTGAAATCTCGGCAACGAGCAAGAATCATATCAATGCCATGGACATCAATATGGACTATGCCGACGGGCAAAACCCCGTTACGCTGAAATCCGAGTATATGCTGTCCCTGTGTGAGCAGGCGGTATGCGACCTCGGACCGAAGCAGAAGTCACTCATTGACCGCTGTACGGCAAATCTGCTGAACGGATATATGCGAAGCGGCTTTTGCGGCAAGGCACCGACGCTGAAAGATTTCTATGAAGAACTCAAAGCACAGCCGGAACCGGAAGCAAAGGATATTGCGCTGTCGCTGGAACTCTTTACAAGCGGCAGTCTTGATACCTTTGCCAATGAAACCAATGTGGATACCAAGAACCGTCTAATCTGCTATGATATCCACGACCTTGGCAAGCAGCTCATGCCGATCGGGATGCTTGTGGTGCTTGATAACATACTCAACCGAATCACCGCGAACAAAGCAAAAGGGCGTAAGACCTATATCTTCATTGACGAGATCTATCTGCTTTTCAAACATGAATACTCTGCAAACTTCCTCTTTACCCTTTGGAAGCGTGTGCGTAAGTACGGAGCTTTCATTACAGGCATCACGCAAAACGTTGAAGATTTGCTACAGTCGCACACCGCAAGAACCATGCTTGCAAACTCCGAGCTTGTTGTCATGCTCAATCAGGCGGCAACCGACAGGGCAGAGCTGGCTGACCTTATGGGCATCTCCGATCTGCAAATGTCATATATCACGAATGTGGATGCCGGGCACGGACTTGTCAAGATCGGTGGGGCGTTGGTGCCTTTCGTAAACAAGGTGCCGAAGGATACAAAGCTCTATGCCTTGATGACAACTAAATTCGGTGAATGAATAATCGCTTTGGGCGGCAGCAATGCCGCCCGTTTTTTATGGAGGAAGATTGTGAGTAAAGAAAAACTCTATATTGTTTCTCTGTCAGGCGGAAAGGATTCTAC
>CAVGEP010000153.1:0-4475 GCA_963628105.1 Alistipes communis | reverse complement strand
CACATACCCATTACGCCGTAGCGGAAAAGCTGATCGATCGTTTCTGCCGGATACTGAGCTGTACGGTCAGTTTCGGCTGCAATCGGCTTCACTTCGTTTTCTGTGAATTCCCGGACCATCTTTTGGATCATTTTCTGCTCCATGGTTAATTCCAAGTTCATTTTTGTTCCTCCGTTTCGTATATATTCATCTTAATTTAACTGAGTATATTTGTGTCTCCTTCATATCTCCTATTCAAGAATCGTGCCAAAATTGCGATAGCCATATAAATGTTGAAATTTCAACATTTTATTTTTTCTCTAATAGGCAGATTGATGCTTTGCCACGCGAATATGCCTTGCCGATGCCAAATTGCATCGAGGCATCTTGCCGTCCCCTCTACAGAACGACTCCATCCTTGAGGCATCCCATCATATAATATCCGTTTTTCTCGTTGCAGGTTTTTTTGCCATTGATCGCGAGCATAACCTTATCATAGAGTTCGTCATCCAGCGCCTTGACCTCGTCCTGCGTCTTTGCCGCAAGGAGCCTTCCTGCATCATAATCGATCCACCTTGGCTTTCTGGTTGCAAGGTCGGTGTTCGAGGAGAGACGGAATGTAGGTCCTGCAAATCCGCACGGCGTTCCTCTGCCGGTGGTGAAAATAACAAGTACGGCTCCTGCCGCGATCTGTCCTGTTACTCCGGCAAGGTCGTTTCCCGGTCCGCTGATTAGGATAAATCCCTTTTGGCTTGCTCGCTCGCCGTAGTCGAGCACCTCCATAACCGCGCAATGTCCGCCCTTTTGGATGCATCCAAGCGACTTATCTTCGAGTGTCGAAAGTCCGCCGGCCTTGTTGCCCTGGGTCGGGTTATCCGCAGCCTTTTCGCCATATTTTGCAAAATAATCCTCGTAATTATGAATCATCCTTACTATTTGTTCAAAGCGCTTTTCGTCGGCAGCGCGATTCATGAGGATGTGCTCTGCACCCATCATTTCGGGAACCTCGGTCATGCTCATGGTAGCGCCCTCCTGCACCATGGTGTCGCACAAATGCCCCAGAAGTGTGTTTGCCGTGATGCCGGAATATCCGTCCGAACCGCCGCAGTTCATTGCGATATGAAGCCTTCCGACATTTATCGGAGTCCTTCTGTCCTTTTCGACCTGCTGCATGATCTCGTCGATCTTGGCCATTCCAGCGCCCACCTCATCAAGCTCCTGCTGAATCGTAACATATTTTATTCTGCTCTTGTCGTAGTCTCCGAGATATTTTTCGAGCTCCGTAGGGATCATCATTTCGCATCCCAGGCTCACCATCAGCACTCCGCCAAAGTTGGCATTCTTGATAACGCCGGCAACGACCTTTGTCTGGGTTTCCAGATCTTTCCCCGCCTGGCTGCAGCCGAATTCCTGTGTCAAAGGCAAGAATCCGTCAAAATGATCGTTTTCTTTGTACTTCTCTTCTGCCGCCTTTACGATGTCCTTCAGCGGTCCGTTGGCACAGAAGACCGTCGAAATCACAGCCACATAGTTTCTGATTCCGGCTCCTCCGTCCTTTCTCTCATATCCCATAAAGGTCTTGTCGCACTCCTTTGGGAAAATTGATACAGGATTAAAATTATATGCATATTCCTTTGCCGCTCCGAGACCTGTTCTGAGGTTGTGGGTGTGAATCCACTCACCCGTCTTTATCGGAGTCTTTGCATATCCGATTATGTTGTCATATTTGATAACTTCCTCGCCTTCCGCGAAATCTTTGATTGCAATCTTGTGCGCGTTTGGAATATCGTCCAGCAGCACGATCTCCCTTCCGTCCGCAATAACGGCCTCTCCTTTTTTTAGCTCCGATGTGGCTAGCACAACATTATCATTGGGGTTTAATTTTAATACTGACATTTTCGTCCTCCTATAAATTTTCACCTAAAATTTTTCTTGCGTTTTCTCTTGTTTTTCCTCTTTACTTGCTTTACTTGCTTTACTTGTGTCGAACTTCTAAGCTTATCCCTTTGTCCGATAATATTTAATATTGCAACAAGTGTGCCAATCGAAATCTGGCCTCTTCTCCCCTCTTTTTTCGGCAGAATTCGCTCATTCTTTGCAAATTTGATGCATTTTCACAAGGGGTCGGCCAACATCTTCGCATCAGTATTTTGCCCATATAATCAAAAATCCGGCCTAAACTTTCGCCAATATAATCAAAAATCCGGCCTGGATTTTTGGCCGGATTTTTAGCTATATATTCATTTTTTAGCTTACAAGATTAGGGATCCAAGTAGCAACGCCCGGTACATAGGTCGTGATGAGAAGCACTATGATACATGCGGCGAAGAACGGCATCATGCTCGGAAGCACCTTGTCCATCGTTACCTTACCGATTCTGCAGCCTACGAAGAGGTTCGCTGCAAACGGCGGCGTGATCATACCGATTTCCAGGTTGAGAAGCATGATTCCGGCAAAGTGGATCGGGTCAACTCCGAAGGATGTTGCGATAGGAATCAGGATCGGTCCCAAAAGCAAGATGCTGGAGTTGGTTTCCATGAACATACCTACGATGATAAGAAGTACGTTCAGAATCAGCAGGAATACCGTTTGGCTATGAGTCAGCGAGAACATTGCTTCCGTAAGGATTGCAGGAATTCTCGTCTGAGTGATCATGATACCTGCGATAGTCGCAAAGGTATTCAGCATAGCGATGGTCGCCGATGAGATCGCACCGTCCGAAAGGAGCTTGACTACGCTTACCTCTGGTTTTTTCTTCAGGAATACCGGGTTGATGAACCATCCGATGAGAAGGCCATATGCTACCGCAACAGCGCCTGCTTCGGTCGGAGTGAAGATACCGCCATAAATTCCGTAGAAGATGATTACCGGCATAAGCAGAGCCGACATGGATTTCCAGGTCTGAACTCCGATGTTTTTGATATATGGTCCAAACTGGAACGGGCCCTGGGTAACCTTTGCCTTTTGCTCTTTTCTTCCGTATGTGAAATAGTTAATTGTGATGTAGCAAACTCCAAGCATGATGCCCGGCATGATCGTGCAGAGCCATACTTTCATGAGGTTTTCGCCTGCCATCATAGCATACAGGATTCCCGGGATGCTCGGTGGAATCAGAATTCCAAGGAATCCGCAGGCACTGATAAGACCCGTGGAATATTCTCTGGAATAACCCGCCTTTTCCATTTCCGGGAGCATCATTCCGCCGATACCTGTGATCGTTGCGAGGGATGAGCCTGTGATTGCACCGAAAAGCATACATGTTACGATTGTTACTGCACCTACCGCGCCTCTAAGTCTTCCGATGATAGAGGTCGCAAATCTCATAACTGCCGACGAAATTCCGGATGCAGCCATGAGGTCGCCTGCGAAGATGAATGCCGGAATCGCAAGGAATGTGAATACGTTAAGTGCTCTGAATGCACCCATCGAAATCGCAACGCTTGTTCCGCCTACCGACATATAAATCAGTATGGACGAAATACCCATTGCGAATGGAATCGGAACCTTCAAGAAGGCAAGGCCTAAGAAGATTGCGAGGAATATGAAGAAATAACTCACTTATGCCACCGCCTTTCCTTTTTTTATAGAAGCAATTTTTATGATGTCCTCCAATGTATTGAGCAATCCGTGGAATGCCATAAGCATGCAGGACAGGGTTACCGGAGCGCACATAACCCACATCTGCCACTGGTTAGCCGTGGTGATCTGGTGCTTAACCTCAAGGTCGATATTGTACTCCAGCATCCACTTCGAGATGAAAATAAAGAATACCATCTGCACGATGCTTGCGAATACATCAAGCGCATCCAGCCAGAATTCTTTCTTTGCCGGGTCCTTGATTTTATTTTCAAGAAGCGACGGCAAAATGTCTATCGAAATGTGTGATCTTTCTCTGAGTGCTACAGCAGCTCCCAGGAAGCTTACGCCGATATATGTGTATCTTACCATTTCTTCTGCCCAGGCAAGCGGCATCTCAAAGAGATACCGGCAGAATACCTGGATCAGAAGAAGAGCCAGCATGATTGCAAATGCAATCCATGTGATCGTCTTTTCAACATGGTAGAACCCATCATTTATCTTCGTGATGATGTTTTTCTTTTCCATTTGTCTATCTCCTGTAATACATTTAAGATTTCTACATATTTTTCTTTCATCTAATCAATGCAGGGCGGACGCGCCCGCCTGGCATTTTTATATATAATTATGCAATTCCTGCTTCCTGACGGATTCTTGCAACTGCATCCTGGTCGAAGGTCTTTGTGGATTCGTCGTCAGCCCAAACCTTTTTAGCTGCTTTTTCCATATCCTTCTGAAGCTGCTCGCTCGGCTCGATTACCTCGCAGCCGTTGTCGATCATCTTCTGAGTCATTTCTTCAACGTCCTGTCTGATTGCAACCTTAATGTCGTCGCAATAAGTTGTTGCAGCTTCCTGGATCACGGTCTGCTGGTCAGCGGAGAGCGTATCCCATTTAGCCTGGTTCATAACAACAACTGCT
>CAVGEP010000152.1:0-4552 GCA_963628105.1 Alistipes communis | reverse complement strand
TCAGCTTGGTGTCGATGCGTTCCCGTTCAGCCAGCAGCTTCTTTTCTTTCTCTGATTGCAGCTCCGGCGGGATGAGGGGCTTGTAGTTTGACATGGCGTGTAGCTCCTTGATTTTTTAATTTTGAGCAAAAGAAAAGCGACCAACTTTTTACGGTTGATCGCCTTACTGCTTTGATTTTCTTGTGAATATTATTGGCGTCTCAGATCATGCTTCGCAATACCTTTCCCAAACATTCATAGCTGGAAGAAGTCGAGACCGTGTCATTGCTCCCTGGTGCGGTGATATTCATTCCCCAAGCTAATCCCTGATTATAGTAATCAAGCAACACCTGCTCATAAGTTCCACTTGGAGAGGAAGATGACTCTCCGTTATTCAACCATCTCCAATTTCCAACCGCTCTATAGACGAAGCTGTCAATCACGATGCCCGACAAATGATAGCTTGCAAAACGATTGTCACGAATAAAGCGAATATGCCTACAGGTGTCATAGAGCAGCCCATTACTACTTCTGTTCTTTTGAGCCATAGCTTCTTGCTCTGCTTTGGGATTTGTAGATTTCCATCTTCCGCCAGTGTTGGTGTCAGGGTATCTATAGCTTCCATCCCAGTTTTTGAATGCAGGAACGATTTCAAAATACATTCCATCGTAAAACGAAATTTTAACTACTTGACCATCCGCTCTGACATCACTTCTTGGATATGCAGTCAAAATGGCGTTTCGAACAGATTGCAATAGTCTTGATTGGCTGTTACCACTCAAATTATTGAAACGGTCAAATTGATCGTTTGGAAGTTCGACAAGAATATCTATATCGCTTGATTCAACTGCGGTGTTTCTTCCATAACTACCGACATAAAGGCTGTGCGCAGTGTCGCTCGCAGAACCCCAAAATTCGCAATTTATCGCTCTCGTTACAGTATGATAACGAAGCGAAATACGGCTTCTTTGTTCCTGAGAAATCCTTTCACCATACTTTTGAACCCTATCATTCATTTCCTGACCTCCTCAGTGATTCTGGAAGAAATGAATCAATTTCTTCAGCAGAAAAAGTATTATCTTGGGTAACTTTCAACGCTTCACGTGCTCTGGCAACTGCATCATCTGTTGTGCTTGGCGCTTCAAGATAGATTGCGTCTGATTCTTTGACCAACTCACCGTAGTTGGCAAGAAGAGCTTCAACCGTGTCGCTTTGAAGCCTAATTTTCGTCAAGAGGAGTTTATATTGATCCCGTACTGCGATTAGCTTGTTGGCAGTTGCTTTATGAGAAGCAACAAGATTTTGCAAATCGAAAGACTTATAATATGCCGCTATGTATACGGTAGCAAATGAAACGATAGCAGAAACCAATTTCAGCCATAATGGATCAGTGAAGATCATGGCTACAATCCCAACTGAGGTAAGGGATGCCGCAGCTATATTAACTGTCTCCATCTTCTTGTATTTTTCAGCATAGATATCCGATTGTTTTTCTTGTATTTTATGAGACCAGACAACACTTGCGTATGAATCTCTTACAGTGTCCTCCAGCGCCTTGTAGCTATCAATCATCTGTCTTTTCTCCACTTTCGTATGGCTTTCCTTCCTTGTTGTATGTCAGATTGAATACCAAATCCGACAGCCATTTCTTGAACGATGGATTGTCCTGGAACTGCTTGAACAGCTCCAGGTTGTCTGCCATGATCGAGAAAATAACCTGTTGCAAAGCGCGTTCGCTCTCCAGGCGGGCGCTCTGAGCATCAGAGTTTTTCATCGCATTTTGATACTTCTCATCGCGGGAGACCATAGCCGGAATCTCAAGAATCTGCCGCCGCACATTGTCTGCGTCATTCCAGTTGATATTGCCGAACATATCGTTAAAATTTGAGAGGATGACGGAAAGCAGATCCATCTCCGGTTCGACGATATGCCCAACCTTATCGGCAGGAACCGGCGCGACTTCCGAATCAGCATCATCCAGTAGAATTGACATGGTCTCTCGCGCTTCGTTGCGGTAGCTCTCAAGGTCGATGGTTTCAAGAATTCCCTGCGAAAGGTCGTCCTCCCGCGGGGACGGCAGCTTTGGAATCAGCAGATTGAGGAAAATGGATAGTCTCTCCCACTCCGCATTACCATACGGCAGGATGGCTCCCAAAAATCCGTATGTACGAACAAAAGCCTTTGCTGCACTCTTGAATTTGATTTGGTCATCCGTCTCAAGCTGCTTATAAAGCTCGGTGCAGAAATCCAATGTCGGGTCGAGTTTCTCACGATCCGCCCCGTCCAGATACAAATTGACCAGCTGCATTACATTATCATCGGAGAACACCTGATATTCTTCCATCGTTGCAACAAGGTCGTACAGCTTGTTCGGGTCAGTCTCGCCGGACAGAATCGTCGTGCGATAATAGCGGGAGAATGACTGCTGAATCATCTCCGGCTTATTCGCAAAGTCCAAAACGAAGGTATCGTATTTTTTCGGGCAGCAACGATTCAGGCGCGAAAGCGTCTGAACAGCCTTGATGTCATAGAGCATTTTGTCCACATACATAGTATGGAGCAGCGGCTCGTCGAAGCCAGTCTGGAACATATCCGCAACGATGAGAATGCGGTATGGGTCTTTCTTGAACTCTTTCGGAATCTTGGCATCCGGGAAACCATTCAGCCCTGCCGAAGTCAGCGGCGGCTCCTGTCCCTGATACTTACACTCACCGGAAAATGCAGTGATCGTCTTATATGGGCTGTGCCGGTCGGCAAGGCACTTGTTGATCGCATAGTAGTATTCAATGCAGCGCGGAATGCTGGATGTCACCACCATGGCGCGGGCCTGCCCACCGATTTTGCCCTTGGCGATGACCTGCTCATGGAAGTGCTCTACCATCATAGCAGCTTTCTTGGCGATGGTATAACTATCGCTTTCCACAAAGCTGCGCAGCTTCTTCTGTGCGCGCTTCTTGTCGAACATTGGATCGTCCTCGACTGTCTTCATGAGCTTGTAGAAGCTGTCGATAGGCATATAGTATTGCAGAACGTCCAGTATGAAACCTTCCTGGATTGCCTGCTTCATCGTATAAACATGGAACGGTCTGTGCATGATATTGTCGCCTTCCTGATAGGGAACGCCGAATGTCTCCAGCGTTTTGTTCTTCGGGGTGGCGGTGAACGCAAAATAGCTGGCATTGTTCAGCAGTTTGCGTCCTTCCATCATGGCGTTGATTTTGTCCTCATTGTCCATCTCGTCATCAGAAGCGAGACCAGAGAGGGCAAGGTTCATCTGCGCCGAGTTTCTGCCGCTTTGACCGGAATGCGCTTCATCAATGATGATTGCAAAGCGGTTGTCTCTGTGTTCGGCACCAATCTGCGGAACGATATACGGGAACTTCTCAATCGTAGTAATGATGATGCGTTTCCCATCGGTGATGGCTTTTGTCAGATCGCCGGAATGTTCTGCCCAGACAACAGTATTGCTGACCTGCATAAACTGCTTGATGGTATCGCGTATCTGCTTATCAAGGATTCTGCGGTCGGTAACGACGATGACGGAATTGAGCATCGGTCGCCCGTCCTGTTCCAGTCCGATGAGCTGATGGGCAAGCCATGCGATGGAATTTGATTTTCCGCTTCCGGCACTGTGCTGGATCAGATACTTTTTCCCAACACCGTTTTTCTTCACATCGGCAAGCAGCTTCGTGACCACATCCAGCTGATGGTAGCGCGGGAAAATCTGTTTTTCGGATTTCTTTTTGGTGTCCTCGTCAACCTCGATGATGACCTGCGCGTAGTTTTCAATAATCAGCGTCAGCTTTTCCTTGGTAAGAATATCTTTCCAAAGGTAATCAGTCATAATGCCGTCGGGATTGGGCGGATTGCCTGCACCGTCGTTGTATCCCTTATCAAACGGAAGAAACCAGCTGTCTTTCCCAGCAAGCTTCGTGCAGAACTTGATGCGTGCATCGTCTACGGCAAAATGCACCATGCAGCGCTTAAAGGAAAACAGCAGCTCATGCGGATCGCGGTCATCCTTATATTGCTGAACCGCATCGTCCACATTCTGCTTGGTAAGCTGGTTTTTCAGCTCAAATGTGATGACCGGCAAGCCGTTAATGAACACGCACATATCCAGCGCCAGTTTTCCGGCGTCCTGCGAATAGCGAAGCTGGCGGGTAACGCTGAAAATGTTCTTCTCAAACATCTCCCGTGCCTTGGTATTGTTCTCCGTCGGCGTCAGATAAAACATGATGAGGTCTGCCGGGTACACCTTGATGCCGTTGCGCAGCACATCAATGATGCCGCGTTTGGCAAGCTCACCCTGCAGGCGGTTCAGAAACTGTCGCTTCTTCTGCTCGGTTTTGAATACTCCGAGCTTCTCCATCTGATCCGGCTGTGTATCTCGGAGAAATCGAAAGAGCCGTGTCTCGTCAATGGCATATTCCTTGTTGTAGTCGGCATTGGAGCCTTCTTCGTAGCCGTTATGCTCCACAAGCCATTTTACGATCAGGGATTCGAGACCGCTTTCCCTGGTGTTCATAAATCCCGCCATGCTCGATCAATCCTCCTTCGCATTTTTCTTTGC
>CAVGEP010000151.1:0-4585 GCA_963628105.1 Alistipes communis | reverse complement strand
CCTTAACCGTGTCGATAAACTGACTCATGCTCACTGCACCCGGCAAGAGGTTTTCGTCATTCTCAAACACCATGTAATAGCGGAAATCCTTGCCCGCCGCTGTACGCCATGCTTGACCGAGGGCGATTTTCTCCCGGCTGACATCGTTTTTCAGGTGTTCGCCCTTGGTTTCCGCGCAGATGAGCTTACCGCTTTGGGTCATAATCAGAATATCGGGGTAATGCTTGATAAAGCCATTGATTGCAAAATCCTGCTTTGCAATATTTCTGTGCCACCAGCGGACATTCGGCAGGGCGGTCAACTCTACAATCAGCTTCTGTTCCAGTTTGTTCATGTCACCGTCCTCTGCTGCATACAGAGAACGGGCATATATGTCGGTATATGTGGCAGGATGGATAGAGGGTCGCAGACGGAAATAGGGCTTGCAGACAATGCGCTCCGTTTCCAGCCACTTATCAAAGGTTTCCCGATAGTGGGCTTCCAGCAGCGTTTCGATTTTGGCGCGGATCTTCGCCGCATAGCCCAGCGGGGCTTTCTCCATAGAGGCAAGCTGCGCCTTATCCATATCGTTCACAATGCGGTCTATGTAGGCTTTCAGTTCGGCAGCATCCACCATGTTCAGCTTGTTAAGCTGATTGAACATCATATCCTTGCATTGACGGACACGGCTTTCCGGCGGCAGATTGTTGAACCATTCCTTGAAGTACCGCTGCTCGGCGCTCTCCATCTTGAACACCTTCGGCAAACCGCCGTCCTGCTCCCGCACGTCGATTTCGCGGATTTCATCGTCTGCGGCGGCAAAATCAATGTCGTATGCCTTGCCCTTGAGGGTAAAGCCCTCTGCCAGCATTTCCTTGTCCAGCAGTTCAAAAGCCCCCTCCGTAAACAGGGATTGTTCGACTTTCAGGAAAAACTGCGGGATTCGCAGCGTTTTAATATCTTCCCGGAACTGCGGGTTTACTTGGAATGATTTCACTTTATCCCGCACCTCCCACGGAAGATTGTCCATTACCGGATCGTTGCCGGTTTGTTGGATAGCATCTGTATATGCTTTCTCGACCTCTGCGGCAGCATCCAGCATGGTGTCGGCTTTCGGGGTGATTTCAGGCGTTTTCGCCTGTTCTCTGCGCCGTTCTAACTCTGTCCCGATAGATTTATCGTCCAGCCATGAAAAATCGTCCTCTGCGGTTTCCGGTTCGGAAGCTCCTTGCGGATCAGGCAGCGTGATTTGCTCTGCTGGCTGTTCGGGTGCTTGCGGTTTTGCGGGCTCACCGATCCGATAGTCCTTATCGCTGAATCCTGCGCTGTTCAAGCCCTTGACGATATGCGCCACAGTATTGTTGAAGTCGTTGGAAGAAGTCAGCACATAGGACATATTGAGTGCGCTCTGCGTATGCTGGCTCGTATGGGGCAGACGGAGAATCCGTCCCAAAATCTGCTCCACGTCAACCTGACTTGTCTTATTGGCAAGGGACGCAAGGATATAGGCAAAGGGGCAATCCCAGCCCTCTTTCAGCGCATTGACCGTGATAATGTAGCGAATCGGACAGTCCGGGGACATCAAATCGGTGTTTTTTAGTTCGTTCACATCGGCTGTGCGAATGGCGATCTGCTCTGCGGGAATCCCTGCATCCACCAACTTGTCCCGCAGCTTTTCAAAGGTGGTCGCGTCCTCTTTGCCTTTGGGCTGTGCCTGAAACAGCGCGATAGGGCGGATATATTTACCCGTCTTGGCATACTCCGTATCTGCGATTTCTTCCAGCTTGTTCCGCAGGTCGATTGCATCAATCAGCACCTCGGATTGGCTGTCACGGTTATAGACGATCACGGGCAGTTTTACCATATGCTCGTTTTTCAGCTGCACCGCGTCCACATAGGAGATGATATTGCTCTCCTTTTTCGGCGTGGCGGTCAAATCCAGCACAAAGCAGGGATTGAAGTTTTCCAGCATTTCAAGACTCAACTCCGACCGTGCATGATGGCTCTCATCCACGATGACAAGCGGGTTAAGCTGGTTGATGATCTGGAACAGGGCGGTTTCGTCCGCTTTTTCAATGGGGCTGTCGGGCTTGCCCAGCACCTTTGCAAACGCGGCAAGATTGCTGTTCTCCTGATAGGCTTTCAAGCCCTCCTTTCCGCGCCCGCGGAAGGAATCGTAGGACAGCACCATGACCGACAACTGTTCCGTAACGGCAGTCGGGTTGAAGTTCTGACCGTTCAAAAGCTCCTGCTTGGTGTAGACCTCCACGCGCCCGCCGAAATCCACGTCAATCTTCTGACGGTAGGGGTGGGATGTGTCTTTCAGGGCTTTCGCCGTCTGCGTCAGAATCGCGTCCGACGGAACAAGCCACACGACCGCCTTTGTCTTGGTAGCGGGGAGCGCGTCAAACACCGGGCGAATGGCGTTGCAGGCAATAAAGGTCTTGCCGCCGCCCGTCGGCACCTTGAAGCAAAGGTTCGGGACACCGGGTATAACGTTTTGGTATAGCCCTAAAGTCGGGGCTGATTTCTCCTGCCAAAACAGGCGAAACGCCGTTGCGTCACTCTTTGTTTCGTTCAGCAGTTCCAGATAGCGGGTCAAGTCCGCTATCACCTTTTTCTGATATGTTTTCAGTTCCATATAGCGAACACCCCCTTACAATCTGCTAATATCGCGCGGAATCTTTTTGAATGTAACGCCCATTTTTGCCAGTTTGTCCTCGCTGATGGAGCAGCGGTCGGCATAGATCACCGTTCCATCGGCTTTTTCCGTAATGGTAGAGAGAAACGCATAGTCCAGCACCGTCACGCGCTGCGGCTCGTAGTAGAAGTAGTAGCCTGTGCTGTTGTGCTTGCCAAGATAATAGGGATTGCCACCGCTGGGCGGGGCGTAGGGCTGCTTGGTTTCCATGAACCAGATGTATTCCCGGATCTTCTCCGGGGCAACCGCTTCATTCAGGCAATCGCCCATAAGCAGCGGTTCGCCCAAATCATAAAAGCTGAAATTGCCACCTGTGCCCTCCACGGCGTTTTTGCCCTCGCCGTAGCCATTGATAACACGCTTGACGCGTTCGGCGGTGATTTCATCTGCGTATTCCTTTAATTCTACAAGGATAAACTTGCGATGCCCGCCGTCCGCCTTGTTCATGTTCAGAACAGCGTGGGCGGTGGTGCCGGAACCGGCAAAGGAATCAAGAATTAGCGCGTTATTGTCTCCAACGATTTGCAAAATGCGCTCAATTAAGCGGGGCGGTTTTGGTGTATCAAAAACGACTTTTCCGCTGAAAATCTTTTTGAGTTCCTTTAGTGCCTCGTCCGTATGACCGACATCCGCAAAATGCCACAAATTTGTGACAATTTTTCCGGGCATATCGCAAAGATATTTTTTGCAGCGCATACCGCCCTTCCCACCAGATGTGAAGTAAAGCAGGGGCCACGAGCCAGCATCATATCTATTCTGCGACTTCTTTCGGCTATCCTCAGAATCCGATACAAGCATGATTGCTTTTTGCGGCGTAGGCAGCGTCATAGCACCGCGGCAAATCTCGTTTCTCTTTTCAAAGTCATTGATTTCACGCAGCTCATAATCGTTCCATTCGCTGATTCTTTCCAACATTTTATCTTGCCCAAAAGTCCAGCATCGCCCGATAGGTGGATACATCAATTCACCGGTTATTGGGTGCTGAATTGCGTAGACCATTCCTTGGTGCGTGGGGGCTCCCGGAGCGTGCGCCGGTGCAGAAGTCCATACATTTATGTCGCCGTCAGGGGCAGAGTATTTTTCATCCATATCTGCTGTGCGTTCAAGGCGTTCGGGTGTCCATCCCGGCGTTTTGGAGTATACAAGAATGTGGTCAACCTCACTGGGAATACCTTTGCTGTCGTTTCTTGGACAGTACACACGCTGCCATGAAATGTCTGAAACGAAACAGTTAGAGCCGATGATTTCATCACAAATGGACTTCAAATTATACAGCTCATTTGTATCAATGCTGATAAAAATAACGCCATCCTCCGCTAACAGCTTTTGCAGCAGCTTCAAGCGCGGGTACATCATGCACAGCCACTTGTCATGGCGGGTCAAATCCTCTCCCTCTTTGCCGACAACCTCGCCCAGCCATTTTTTGATTTTGGGGTCATTGACATTATCGTTGTAGACCCATCCCTCGTTTCCTGTGTTGTAGGGCGGGTCGATGTAGATACACTTTATCCGTCCTTCATACCGGGGCAACAGCGCTTTCAGGGCTTCCAGATTATCGCCCCGGATGATCATGTTTTCGCTGCCATTGTCCTCGTTATGCTGCCCGTTTTCGTCAAAGCTGTACTTGCGCTCCAACACCCGGAACGGAACTTCCTGATGATGATTGATAACCTTGCTCTTTCCAATCCATTCAAGTGTTGGCATGGCTGATTTCCTCCATAATCGTGTTATCCTCATTTCAAATGAGGTTTTTTCTACCCTGACCCTCATCAGTAATGAGGGTCACTTCTGGCTATGTCCATATAGCGGTTATTGTGGTGAAAGACCTATCCTGTCTCGGAAGGACTAAATTTTGTCCAACGCTGTCATCGTTTGTCGAATCGACGATTTAGGTAGATTCGTGAC
>CAVGEP010000150.1:0-4627 GCA_963628105.1 Alistipes communis | reverse complement strand
TACATGATTATTTTTGCTATATTCGCATTGCCCTTACTCCTGGGCAGGGAACGGCGGCCATCCCATAGGTTTTCCGCCGATTACATGAAAATGCAGGTGCTTTACGGTCTGGAAAGCATCGTCGCCGTTGTTGCTGACAACTCTATATCCGTTTTCGAGACCCTGGCTCTTTGCGATTTCTCCGATTTTGCAAATAATATGCCCTACCAGTTCGTGATCCTCCGGCTTTACGTCGTCGATACAGGCGATATGCTTCTTCGGAATTACCAAAACATGCACCGGACCCTGTGGGTCCAGATCCTTAAATGCGACGATTTTGTCGTCCTCGTAAACGATGTTTGAGGGAATCTCGTGATTCGCTATCATACAAAAAATACAATCTGCCATTATAAAATTTCTCCTTTCATACCTTCTTTATATGGTTCTAAAAGTTTAACTTTTTGGAAACGGTTTAAATGCTCGGGGCTGCCGATCGCATACACCTTGATATAGTTTTCGGTATAGCCGCTGAGGAGTTTTGCCTCCCCCGAAGCGCTGCCCTCTGCTGGGGCAGGGCTTACCGGCAAATACGCTTCTTCCTGCTCAAAAAGCACCCTGCGGGTTTCTCCCGCCGAACTTTCGAGGAACTTTCGCGTAACTTCTTCGGACTTTTTGATGAGCCTCGTTACGCGGTCGTTTTTCGTCTCACCGTCAATCTGGTCTTGCATTTCCCAAGCCGCGGTACCCTCCCGCTTCGAAAACTTAAAGGCGTGCACTTTCAGGAAGTCCGCCTCTTCAACGATTCGCAGGCTGTCCTGAAAATCTTCCTCGGTTTCTCCCGGAAAGCCGCAAATAATATCGGTAGTCACGCCGTAATGGGTGTCATGTTCTTTGAGCACCTTCACGATATCAAGGTAATCTTGCCGGCTGTAATGCCGGTTCATGGCGCCGATAATCCGGTCGCTGCCGCTTTGAATCGAAAGGTGCAGATGAGGGCAGAGCTTTTCGTAGCCCATGAGCCTTTTGACATAATCCGCGTTTACCACCGTGGGCTCCAGCGAGCTGAGCCGAATGCGAAAATCTCCGTCCAGGGCGTTTATCCTGCTTATGATAATCTCGATTCCCTGCATTTTCTCCCGTTTTTCCTCGTCGGTAAGGGGATAGCAGAAACCTTTCTCGGTTCCGTAGAGTGCCGTGTTTATGCCTGTAAGCACCACCTCCCGAAAGCCTTTTTCGATCAGGGTTTTCACTTCCTCGATGATTTCTTCCGGATCGCGGCTTCTGACCGCTCCTCTGGCAAATGGGATCAGGCAATAGGAGCAGAAGCGGTTGCAGCCCTCCTGAATCTTGACATAGGCGCGGGTTCGCGAGTCCATGGAAGTTATAATTCCCTTGTCGTGGTAAGAGGTCAGGGCGTCGCAGCCCAAAATGTGTTTTTGGTTCACACGATTTTTCATGTATTCCTCAACATAGGCTGCGATATTGTTTTTTTCGCCGGTTCCCGCCACAATATTGACTTCTGGCAGCGCAGAAAGCTCCTCGGGCTTTACCTGGGCGTAACAGCCGGTAACTGCGATCACCGCCTCCGGACACTGCTTTTTCATGCGGCGAATATACTGGCGGGATTTTCTGTCCGCCAAATTCGTAACGGTACAGGTATTTATGACATACACATCGGCTTTGTCTTCCTCTCCCACGATTTCGTAGCCACGAGATGCAAACTGCTCCTTCATGGCTTCGGTTTCGTATTGGTTGACCTTGCAGCCGAGGGTGTGAAATGCTGCTTTTTTCAAATTACGAGTCCTTTCAAGTTTTGTGAATCTACATATGTTTACTTATATTTATCCAGCTGTGCCTCCACATCGGGCATCTTTTTAACTACCGGATTTCTCGTTATTTCTCCGCGGAAAACTACCATATCGATGTTTCTGAGAGCTTCGAGATTTTCAAGGGGATTTGCCCTTGTGACTACAAAGTCCGCCGATTTTCCCGGTTCTATGCTGCCAGTAATAGTTCCGACTCCCGCAAGCTCTGCGTTTCGCTTGGTTGCCGTATAAAGGGCAAAGGCATTGGAAACACCGCAGTATTTATGGAAATAGTTCAGCTCCCGCCACATATCGTAGTGGGTGATGTAAGGGCAGCCGGTGTCGGTTCCCAGTCCCACAGGGATTCCGTTTGCAAGACAGGCTTTGGCACAGTCCAAAATCCCCTCAAAGACGATCTTTCCGTTGTATTGCGCAACCTCGGTTATATGGGTGGTTTCCCTGTCAAATTCGGCAAATGGCAGTGCAGGAGAAATCGTAGCAACGAGGAACGCGCCTTTTTCTTTGAAGAGCGCGATCATCTCTTCGTCCGGCTTCGCGCCGTGTTCGATGGAATCTACGCCGTTTTCAAGAGCGCATTTTACGCCCTCCGGACTTTCCACATGTGCCGCCACCTTAAACCCCAGCTTGTGAGCCTCATCGCAGGCGGCTTTTACGTATTCTGGAGGCATTTTCAGCTCCCCCGGCTCGCCCTTTACCTTTGCGTCGAGGACGCCGCCGGTTATCATCAGCTTTATCCAGTCCGGCTTTCCTTCCGCGATTTTTCTTACATAGGCTGCGGCTTCCTCGGGGCTATTTGCCACATAAGCCAGGGAATGGGCCATGTGACCTCCCTCTACGGAAACTGCCATGTCAGCGGCGAGGATTCGCGGACCCACCAGCTCTTTCTTGTTTATCCTGTCTCGAATCTGCGAGTCAAAATTCGCTACACCGCCGGAGGTACGAATCGTCGTGACACCGCTCAAAAGCTGGGTCTTCGCCGCATCCGCGCAAATCTTGATTCCTATTTTTCTAAACAGTCCGTTGCTGGTGATGAGTTTCACCAGTTTCACCGGGTCGGACTCCTTTTTCTTTGGCTTGCCTGACGAGGGAAGATGCAAATGCAAATTTATCAGTCCCGGCATAATGTATTTGCCCTTCAGGTCTATGTTTTCATAGCCGGAAAGGTTCTTAAACTCCTCATGGCTTATGATTTTTTCGATTTTATCACCGTTCGTAAGGATTACCTTTCCTGCCTCAGGCTCCATGTTTTCCGAACCATCTAAAATAATTCCGTTTATGTAAGCAACTTTCATTTTTCCTCCCGCAAACTCTGTCCGGCAAGCTGCCGAGCAAAGAAATTCCATGGTTTTATTTCATTTCTTAGTGTACATATCAAGAGGGATTACTTTTGGTATTAGCAAAAGCCGCCTATTTGTCTAAGCGTCCATGATCCTCAATATATGTGTATTCCCCTATATTTCTCCCACTGATTACCTTTATTGCTTGCTCCGAGTTGTCGATTCCTATCCATCTTCTTCCGCATGTGTGCGCTGCTAAAAGCGTGGATCCGCTTCCCGCAAAACAATCTAATACAATACTGTTTTCCATAGAAGATTGGAGAATGATCCTTTCTATCATCTTGCAGTTTTTTTCCGTCGGATAAATTGGCTTTTGGGGATCCTTAAAGCTCCATATATCTTGAATTTTCTTTCCTCTGTGCTCATCCGCATATTTTTTTATTCTTGGATTACCCGTTGAAGACCATTCAATGTATCCTTGTTCGTCTAATTTATCAAATTCTACAGGATTTGTTCGCCAGTGTCTACCTGCGGGAACAGGAATATTTCTCCACGGTCTGCTTGTTGCCCCATTTCTTGTCTCTCCTGGAGCATGTGGTATATCTTCTCCCGCTAGCATCAATCTTATTGAATCTCGAAGAGATTTCTTCCTCTTCAAGTGGAATCTTTATATCATTCCAAATATTTCTTTTCGCATCCTTTGCATAAAATAAAATCAGATCCTTTTCGTTACCATATGCCTTACGAAAAAAGTTTTTCGGGTTTGACTTAATACGAGCGATGTCATTCTTAAAATTTTCCTCGCCAAATATTTCATCCATCATTATTTTTACATAATGCCCGATTTTATAATCAATATGTAAGTATATAGACCCTTCATCTGACAAAAGCTCTCTTAGTATGACTAATCGCTCCCGCAGAAATTCTAAAAAGCTGTCTTTATTCATTTTATCCGTGTATGCGATCATTCCTTGATCTGAGCATCCACTTATCGTATTGGCGCGTTCATTTGATATGTAAAAAACATTGTCTGTATTAAATGGCGGATCAATATATACCAAGTCAATTTTTCCCTTAAACTCTTTCAAAAGTTTTGATAAACAAATGAAATTGTCTCCTTTCATGACAATATTTGAACCGTTATCTATCGACACATTCAGATTTGAATATCTTTCAGCCTCGTCTAATATTTCTCTTTCCGTTTTTTTTCCGTTAAAGACTAGTTCCATAATCACCTCTACAATGACATCGTAAATTCTCTTAAAAGGAGAGCTGACAAGGCAATGATTTTATCATTTGCCTTAACTTCTCTGTTCATCTTTTGATTTCTGCGCATATATAATACACCATCCAGTATGGCTATCGGTATGACCTCTTCTTTGAGCGTTTTCCTAGATACGTCAGCTTTTGCCGTTGTCATTGCATCATTAAACTGAGCTGTCTGATGTCCTCCAAAATCAGTAAGAAATTTTGCTTCTCCTATCACATACTTTCTGTTAAATTTCCCTATGAAGTCCAATCCCTTGTTTACTGTGAACCCTAGAT
>CAVGEP010000149.1:0-4645 GCA_963628105.1 Alistipes communis | reverse complement strand
GCCCAGTGCGTTAGATGCAAAGCCTACGGAAATCAGGGAAAACAGCACCAGCGGCGGGCAGTGAAGTGCATATCCGATAGCTACCGCCATTCCGGGGCCGCACATCGCAGAGGCAAGTCCGCCTATCGTATACGGAACTTCGTTGATAGTTACGACCGTCATCTTAAGCACTTCGATATTAAGCTGGGTTCCCAGAGTGTTAATGATGGTTCCGATCAGTAGTGTGCAAAATAAGCCCTGCGCCATCGCACCGAGGGCGTCGATTCCATAACGCTTTACGGAAATTACAATGTCTTTTCTCGCTAAAAATTCTTTCATCTTAATTTACAACCTCGTATCTTTCGTTTCTATGAGAATTTATCTTTTCAGGCTGTCCAGATAGCTTTGCAAGATTACTACCGCTGCCTGTTTATCAATCACTTTTTTTCTATCTTTTCGCTTCACGTCGGCTTCGATTAAAACCCGCTCGGCAATCACGGTTGTAAATCTTTCGTCCTGCCAAACCACCTCTATTCCTTTCATGCCGGTGGAACGCATCTTATTTTCCAGCATGTTTCTGAATTCGTATACCTTTTCGGTTTGTATGCTGTCGGAACCGTCCAAATTCTTGTTCAGTCCGATAACTATGGTATCGCAGTCGTATTCCTTTACCAAATCGAGGATTTTGCCTGTATCTTTGCGAATCCCTACCCTTTCCAGCGTCATAAGTCCCTGGGCGGTGATGTTAAGGGGGTCGGAAACCGCAATTCCGACGGTCTTATCTCCTACATCCAGCGCGATTTTTCTCATCTTATAATTTCCTTTCGACTAAAAGTTGTTTTTGTTTTCACAAAGAATAAGCGGGCACTGCGCCCGCTTACATCGTCTTATTTATCAATTCCAACATATTCACAAAGCATTTCGGCGATAAGCTCGTCTCTGTCTACGCTTTTTATCATCGTTCTGGCATTGTTATAGCTCGTGATATACGAAGGATCGCCTGATATGAGATAACCAACCAACTGGTCGATTGGGTTGTACTCCTTTTCTTCGAGCGCTCGATAAACCTCTTCGATAATTTGTTTGTTTGTTTTCTGCATTTTGAAGGAATCAAACATGATCGTATTCTTTTCCATTGAAATGCCCCCTATTCCGTGATTACTAATACATTAACTTCTTAGGCTTGTATACAACGTATACTCTCTATGAAGAAATTATACTATTTTATCAGGGATTCTGCAACCACAAATGCATCATTTATTTTTGAAGCATCCTTTGCTCCAGCTTGCGCCATGTCAGCTTTGCCGCCGCCACCGCCGCCGCAGGCTGAGGCAATCTGCTTGATCATATTTCCTGCGTGAAGCCCTCTTTCCAGCAGGTCGTCGGTAATGGATACCATGAACGTTACCTTTTCGCCGTTTACCGTAGCAAATACCATCACGATTCCCTTATGGGACGCCTTGATATCATCGGAAAGTGAGCGCAAATCGTTGATATTGTAATCCTTAAATTCCTTGGTGATAAGGCGAATTCCGTTGATTTCCTTTGCTTCAGCTACCATAGCGTCAACTTCGCCGCCCATAGCGGCTTTTTTTAGCTCTTCCAGCTCTTTTTTGAGGGCTTTCAGTTCCTCGGACATGGATTTTGCTTTGTCTGCAAGGGCATTTTTGTTGCATTTCAGCGTGTCGCACACATTGGCAATGGCCTCTTCTGCGCTCTTTGCCGCGGCGAGGACTCCGGTTCCCGTAACTGCCTCGATACGTCTTACGCCGGAGGCAACGCCTCCCTCAGATAGAATTTTGAATGCACCGATTTCCCCTGTGTTCTTCACATGGGTACCGCCGCAAAGCTCTACCGACCAGTCTCCTGCGTTTACAACCCGAACAACCGAACCGTATTTTTCTCCAAAGAGGGCCATTGCGCCGGTTTTCTGTGCATCTTCCATGGACATTTCGGCTATGGAAACAGGGAGGAAGTTATTGATGACTTCGTTTACTCTTGCCTCGATTTCTGCAAGCTGAGCCGGCGTTACTGCCTCAAAGTGCGAGAAGTCAAAGCGAAGAAGGTTTTCGTTTACCATGGAGCCTGCCTGCTCAACATGAGTTCCCACAATTTCTCTCAATGCCTTCTGCAAAAGGTGCGTAGCTGTATGGTTTCTTTCGGTGCAGTGTCTCTTTTCCGGGTCAACCGCAAGGAGAATCTCGTCCCCTGTCTTGATTTCGTTTGAAAGCACCTGAACCGTATGGTAGAACACGCCGTCTTTCTTTTCTACCTTGAGAACCTCGGCGTCGAAAATCTTTTCCTCGCCGGCTTCGACAATAGTCGACATAAATCCTTTATCGCAAACTTGTCCGCCGCCCTCTGCATAGAACGGAGTTTTGTCTAGAACTATGACTGCTTTGTTTCCTTCCTTTACAGAGCCGGCAATATTGCCTTCGCTGATAATTGCGAGAACTTTTCCCGTATCGAGCAAGGTATCATATCCTGTAAATATTGTCTTTTCAACATCGAGCTCCAGCTCATTCTTGTCCCAGCCCTCGTCTTCGTTTGACTTTCTGTTTTTGCGGGCAAGCTCCTTTTGGGCCTGCATACGAGCCTTGAAACCTTCTTCGTCAGCAGTAAAGCCGTTTTCTGCAAGGATTTCCTCCGTAAGTTCGATCGGGAAACCGTAGGTATCGTAAAGCTTGAAGGCCCTCGCTCCGTCCAGAACGGTTTTTCCCTCTTTTTTTAGCTCAGCGATGTAATCTGCGATAATTTCTTCGCCCTTATCTATGGTAGCGGCAAAATTGTCTTCTTCCACCTGTATGATCTTTTGAATGTAGTCTTTCTTTTCCACAAGCTCCGGATAGGCTTCTCCTGAAACTTCAATAACTCTGTTTGAAAGCTCCACGAGGAAGGTTCCCTTGATCCCGAGCAGTTTTCCGTGGCGGGCAGCTCTTCTGAGCAGTCTCCTGAGAACATAGCCCCTGCCCTCATTCGATGGCATGATACCGTCGGCAATCATAAAGGTCATGGCTCTCAGATGGTCGGTAATGATTCTAATGGAAACGTCCGTAGGCTCCGCACCGTCGTGGTATGTAACGCCGGATTTCTCCACTACGCCGTCCAGGATGTGCTTGATGGTATCCACGTCAAAGATGGAGTCTGTACCCTGCATAACGCAAGCCATTCTCTCAAGCCCCATGCCCGTATCGATATTCGGATGTGCAAGATTTGAGTACGAGCCGTCCTCCTCCTTGCTGAACTGGGTGAAAACGTGGTTCCAAATTTCGATAAATCTGTCGCAGTCGCAGCCCGGTTTGCAGTCAGGGCTTCCGCAGCCGAATTCTTCCCCTCTGTCGTAGAAAATTTCCGAGTCCGGTCCGCAAGGTCCGAGGCCGATTTCCCAGAAGTTATCTTCTTTTCCGAGTCTTACAATGTGGTCCGGGTTCATTCCGACGGATTTCCAGATTCCGATAGCTTCCTCGTCATCCAGATATACCGTCGCCCAAAGCCTGTCCATGGTAAATCCAAGGTGCTGAGTCAAAAATTCAATTCCCCAGCTAAGTGATTCTTTCTTAAAATAGTCTCCAAAGCTGAAATTTCCAAGCATTTCGAAGAATGTGCCGTGTCTTGCGGTATGACCCACATTGTCGATGTCGCCCGTTCTGATGCACTTCTGGCAAGTGCACATTCTCTTTTTCGGCGGTGTTTCGGTTCCGGCAAAATATGCTTTCAGCGGAGCCATTCCGGAGTTTATGATAAGAATGGACTTATCGTTTCGCGGAATAAGACTCGCAGATTTTCCTACATAGTGATCTTTGCTTTCGTAAAATTTGAGAAATCTCGAACGTATTTCGTTTAACCCTAACTTTTCCATATATAAAATTCCTCCTGAAAAAATGTATACAATATAGTGCCGAATTTGTAGTTTTTAACAAAAAAACTTAATGATTTATTGTATCATATTTAGTGCAAAAAGTCTATGTATACCATAGACTTTTTCATATTTTTCTTTGAAATTATGCATTCGGCTTTGAATTTCCCTAAAATTTCTCTATTTTTCGATAAATCCGCCGCCTATTACTCTGTCGTTTTCGTAAAAAACCACCGACTGACCGGGAGTCGCCGCCCGCTGAGCTTCCTTGAACTCCGTAATAACCTGCTTACCGTGAACTCTGATAACAGCTTCCGTCGGAGACGCCGAATACCGCACCTTTGCCAGAACCCTTTTTCCGTCATAGGCTTCCGCAGGGTATGCCGCAAATACATTGTTTTCGGAGACAACTTCTCTGTTAAACAAATCCTCGTTCTCTCCAAGGGTAACGGTATTTTTTTCGTAATTGATTTCGGTGACAAATGCAGGTTTCCCAAGAGCTATGCCAAGCCCCTTTCGCTGCCCTATGGTATAGTTAAGGATGCCTTGATGCCTGCCGAGGACGTTACCATTTTTGTCAACAAAATCTCCTGGGGCGGAAGAAAATCCCGCACGCTTAATATATTCTGCATAGTTATCCGCAGGATCGATGAAGCAGATCTCCTGACTGTCCTTCTTTTCTGCATTTTGCAGGCTGTTTTTGCGAGCGAGGTCTCTGGTTACATCCTTGCTTTCAAATTCTCCCAAGGGAAAAATCAAACGGCTAAGCACATCTTGCCCCAGCCTGTACAGCATATAGGACTGGTCTTT
>CAVGEP010000148.1:0-4677 GCA_963628105.1 Alistipes communis | reverse complement strand
GAACTGCCGGCGGGACTCCATGTTATCCTTATAACATATAAACTTGATGACAAGAGCGAGGTATCGCGTTCATCTACAGTCCTTATTACTGAAAATGAAAAATTCGACATGAATTACTTTAATTGAGGGGAAATAAAAATGGAAACAAAGCAAACACGGCTTCAGAAAATTCTTGACCGGGAAATAAACATTTACCAAATTGGAATCATAGAATATAATTTTTTTAACGGCACGAGCCTTAATGCGAAGGGAAGATTTTATACGAAAATCCTTTTGGTCCTGCTTTCATTCTTATATTTTGCAGCAGGAGGGGATGCTATAATCAGCGCCTGCCTGATATCCGTTTTGTCATTCATGATCCCGCCGCTGGTCGACATCGCCGGCAAGGTGGTGATTGAAAAGATGGGGCTCAGGGATAATAATATTTATGACATCACTGCAGCGGTAGGAGGATATGCTCTCGTGCTTGCGCCGCCGATAATCGCGGCAGTATTTATTGCAGACAAGCTGCCGAACTTGTTTCCGGATATATTCCTTTCGATTAACGTGTTTACGGGAACAATTATCTGCGCAGGGCTAGTGGGAGTTTTATCCGATGGCCTGCTGATGCTTCTCGAAAGCGAGGCGCCGGACAAAAATTCTGTGCATAACTGCACTCTAAACAAAAATAAGGTGGACAATAACCCCATGCTGTGATATACTTAACGAAGTTTTACTACACAAGAAAAGAGGACATCATGGAATGGGAATCGTAGTAGGAATTGACATAGGCGGCAGCACCACCAAGATCGCAGGATTTGATCGTGGAAAAATGCTGAAGCCTGTTCAAATTTCGGCAAGCAATGCGATTGCATCATTATTTGGCGCATTCGGAAAATTTTTGTACGACAATGAACTTAATTTAGAGGATATAGAGCAGGTGAATCTTACGGGGGTAGGCTGCATCGCGGTGGAGCAGCCGATTTACGGACTGCCTACCTACAGAGTAGACGAGTTCACGGCCAACGGCGTGGGCGGCGGATATTTTGCAAAGGACAAAAAAGAATTTATGGTTGTAAGCATGGGAACCGGAACCTCCTTCGTGGGGGTAAAGGACGGAGTGCCTATTCACCTTGGGGGCATCGGTATCGGCGGCGGGACGATTATCGGCTTGTCAAAGCTGATGCTGAATACCGACGATATCGAAAAAATACAGGAGCTTGCCTTGAACGGAAAGGTGGGGCATATCGATCTGAGAATCGGAGACATATCGGAAAAACCCCTTCCGGGGCTGAATTTGGAGGTGACCGCTTCCAATTTCGGCAAGGCTTCGTCCCGGGCAAGCTGCGAGGACAAGGCGGCGGGAATCGTACATATGGTAATCGAGTCCATTTGCCAGACCGCGGCACTGATTTCCCAGGGCACCAATATGAAGGACTTCATACTCATAGGTGCGCTGACGAACTTTCCTGAGTGCGAGTGCGTTTGCCGCATGATAAAAACCATGTTTCCGGATTTGAATTTCTTCGTGCCAAAGGACGGAGAGTACGGCACGGCAATCGGAACAGCCCTTGCGGACAAATGCTGTCTCAAGAAAATCGGTTAGAGGGGCTGGCATGGAAAATATGACCTTTAAAGCATTGTTTTTCAGATATTATGACCGAAAAATCGCCGACGGGACGATTACCTTTTCGCGGCTGGGAATGAGCAAGAGCGACTTCACGAAGCTATGCACGGAGCCGGATTTTGTGCCGGACGCCGATACGGTCGAGCGAATCTGTCTGACCATGCAGCTTACCGACGAAGAAAAGGCGGCGCTACTTGCGCTGATATAGGGCTGCGAAGACCGGAGAACCGAATATGAAAATTCTAGAAATTGTAATTGCATAAGAAAAGCCCTTGCACCGGCAAAATTGCCGCGGCAGGGGCTTTTTGAGTTTATGTATTCTACGCGGCACAGCAGGGCACGCGACGCAACGCCATGCCATGCGTGGGATATGCGTTCTGCGGGCTTACACATTGAACAGGAAGTTTACGATGTCGCCGTCCTTCATGACATATTCCTTGCCCTCGGAGCGCAGGAAGCCTTTTTCCTTGGCGGCAGCCATGGAACCGCCCACCTCCATAAACTTGTCGTAGGCGATGGTTTCGGCTCTGATGAAGCCCTTTTCAAAGTCGGTGTGGATCTTGCCCGCAGCCTGGGGAGCCTTGGTTCCGCGCTTTATGGTCCAGGCGCGACATTCGTCCTCGCCTGCGGTAAGAAACGAGATGAGATTTAACAAGGCGTAGGAAGCCTTGACCAGCTTATCGAGACCGGATTCTTCGATTCCCAGCTCTTCCAGGAACATCTTGCGTTCCTCGTCCTCCAGTTCAGCCATCTCCGCCTCGATTTCCGCACAGATTACCACTACCTCGGCACCCTCGTCCGCTGCAATTTTGCGGACGGCTTCCACATGAGGGCTTTTGCCGGCTTCGGCGTCTGTCACTCCGTCGTCGGAAACATTGGCAACATAGATGATCGGCTTGTAGGAAAGCAGTCCGATGGTCTTTACAAATTCGGCTTCTTCCTCGTCAAGCTCCATGCTGCGGGCGTTTTTCCCCTCGGAAAGATGAGCGTAAATTCTCTGAAGCAGGTCCAGTTCCTCCCTTGCAGACTTGTCAAACTTGGCGTTCTTTTCACATTTTTGCAGGCGGCGCTCCATGATTTCCATGTCGCTGAGCAGAAGTTCGGTGTTGATGGTGTCTATGTCGTTTGCCGGATTGATTTTTCCGTCCACGTGAACGATGTTGTCGTTTTCGAAGCAGCGCACCACATGAACGATGGCTTCTACCTCGCGAATGTGACCGAGGAACTTGTTGCCCAGCCCCTCGCCCTTGGAGGCACCCTTCACAAGCCCTGCGATATCGCAAAATTCAATGGTGGCGTAAATTGTCTTTTTTGAATTGTATATTTCGTGGAGCTTTGTAATGCGTTCGTCCGGAACCGTAACAACCCCTACGTTCGGTTCGATGGTGCAGAAGGGGTAGTTTGCAGCCTCGGCACCCGCCTTCGTTATCGCATTGAACAAGGTGCTTTTCCCAACATTTGGAAGTCCGACGATGCCTAATTTCATATATAGTTACCTATCCGAAAACCCTATTTGCCGAGGGCTTTCGCCTTTCTTTGGATTCTGTTCGCCTTAGTATTATAGCACAAGAGTCAGCGGGATTCAATCGTATTCGCGGCGGCGGATTTCTTTTTCAGAACCACGTACAAAACCACGCCGGCAGCGATAAGACAAAGGCTGATAAGCTGCGCCTGTCTCAGCGGACCGATCATCAGGCTGTCCGTTCGCAGTCCTTCCACGAAGAAACGCTCCAACGAGTAGAGAATCATATATAATGAAATCATTTGACCGTCAAAGCTGCGTTTGTGGTCGTCAAACCACAGCAGGAACCAAAACAGACCGAAGCACCAAAGCGATTCGTAGAGGAAGGTGGGGTGATAGCCTACGCCGTCGATGATTTGTGCCCAAGGAAGGTCCGTCACTCCTCCGTGAGCCTCCTCATTGAAAAAATTTCCCCAGCGACCGATGGACTGGGCGAGGGGAATCGCCACCGCTACAAGGTCAGTGGTGCGGACAAAGCTCTGCTTATAGTGCTTGCAGACGAAATAACCCACGAAAAAGCAGAGAATCAGCCCGCCGTGTACCGCAAGACCGCCTCCCCGCACGTCTAAAATTTTTGCAATGTCTCCGGCGTAAGAATCCCACTGGAAAATGACATAGTAGGCTCTGGCACCGATGATCGCCGAGGGGATCATCCACAAAATGAGGTCTAGAATGAAGTCCGGCTCAATTCCGTGCTTCGGTGCCCGTCTGTACGAGATGTAGGTCGCCAGCAGGAAACCGAAACCGATCAGGATTCCGTACCACGCCACGTCCAGACCAAATATAGAAAATGCAACTTTTCCGGGTGAATGCATAGCTATCTGCTCCTTTGAACTTGTTAATCTGTTAATTTTCGCACTGCCGTCATTTCTAAGCAGCACAACCATTATACATAAAAATGAGCCTTTTGTCATCGCTCAAAAATAAAATTTTCGATGTTTTAATTTTTTAATTTTCCTTTAATCTTTTCCCTGTATCATTGAGCCATAAGATAAAGAATAGCAAACCAAAAGAAACGAAAAAAAGGGGGTTTACCACTATGATGAAAAAAACTTTATGGAAAAACAAAACAAAACTTAAGGCTGCGGCGCTTTCGACTATGCTGGCCTTTACTTTGACGGCGGCATTACCGGCGGATTTTGCTTCGGCAGCCACAACGACGCAAACGGTAACAAGTGCAGCGCTTGCCGCGCCTACGGGCTTACAGACTGTCGCAAGAGATGACGACGAGCTTACTTTGGCTTGGGATTCCGTTGCAGGAGCAGAGAGTTACGAAGTTTATCAATATTCCTCGTCCGGAGAATGGGTTTTGACAGAAAAAACTCAGCAGACCCATGCAGAAATCGAAGATCTCCTGTCTGCAAGCACCTACAAATTCAAGGTGCGGGCAGCCGAAGGCACTCAGGTCGGAGAGTTTTCTAAAGTCTTTACTACGGCAACCTCTCCAAGCGACGTAGATGAGCTTCGGGCTTCCTCGAAAACCAAAAACAGTATTACCCTGAGCTGGAACAAGGTGACCCGCGCGGACAAATATCAGGTTTACCGATAC
>CAVGEP010000147.1:3501-4702 GCA_963628105.1 Alistipes communis | reverse complement strand
GCTTCGCAAGGCTAACCTCGCCCTTCTCGTTTTTTTCGAGCGTCAGAGACAAAATCAGCGTTTCCTTCGTTATGGGCGCGAGCATGGCAGAGGTAAAATTCCCCATGGAATATATGTACGGAATCTTCAAATCATTATAGCGAATCGGCTCGTAGGGCTGCAAAACATGGGGATGAGAACCGATGATATAATCGACCCCGGCCTGCGCAAGCATCAGACCGTAGCGCTCCTGCCGTGCCGCAGGAACCTGGGAATATTCGGTTCCGCAGTGATTATAGGCGATTATGTACTCGGCGCCCTCCTTGCGAAGAGCCTGAACATCCGCATTCATCGCCGCCTGAACAGGGCGGTTTAGCATATAGCTTTGCTCCTCTGCGGAGAGGAACTTATCCTTGAGATTGTAATAGGCCGCGTAGGAAATTATGCCGATTTTGATGCCGTTTTGTTCCATGGTGAAATAGCGCTTTTCGTCCTTGCTGCGGAAGGTGCCTGTATGGGCAAATCCGTAGCTATCCAGGGCATCGAGGGTTTCCGTGATGCCCGTCCTGCCCCCGTCACAGGCGTGATTGTTTGCGGTAATGAATCCGTCAAATCCGGCATATTTCAAAGCGTCCAGCCATTCGGACGGAGCATTCAAATAAGGCTTGTTCTGCATGCGGTTTATGTCTTTGGAAAGTGGCAGGCTCTTGCTTATGAGAGTCTCCAGGTTTCCGATAACGATATCGCCCTCGTCAAAAATCTGTTTTACGTATTTGAATGTGGGCGTGAAATCGAATTTTTCACCGTCAAAGGCTTTTAGCTGCTGCATGGGCTGGCACATCAGGTCGCCCGTGAGCATAATCGTGAGTTTGGTAGGCTCGACCTTTTCCGTATCTTCTTCTTGCCCTTTGTCTGACACTTTGTCTTCGGTGCTTTCGGCCGCAGAATCCTTTTGAGCCTCCTGCTGAGCTGTCTCTTTTTGCGCCTGGGCTTGCTTGTCCGTCTCCTGCGCAGCTGCCTCATTCTGAGCCTGTGATTGCTTCGCCGTCTCCTGCGCGGCTGCCTCCTTCTGGGCCTGCGCCTGAGTCTGCGCCGCAAATGCCGTCTGCGCAGGGACAAATGCCATGCAGAATATCAGCAAAAATATAAGCAAGCAGGATTTTATTCTTAAATTCACTAATTTATCTTTGTCCAATCTGTTCACCTTTTTGTTTTTTCATAA
>CAVGEP010000147.1:0-3491 GCA_963628105.1 Alistipes communis | reverse complement strand
CTTTATTGTATCACAACAGGGGGAATTTGTCACGAATTCTTGAAATTATCCGCAAAACATTTGCCGAAAATCGTCGATTTTGCCTCGGAATTTCAAAAAATATCAAAGAATGGCAGAGGACTTACTCCGAAAAATTATCTCCTGAAAAGCCTTGAATAAATCGGGATTTTGGTATACAATAAACAGTAATATTTTTGTTAGAGAAACTTTAGATATACAAGCGAAAAAAAGAAAGAGAAAAGAGAAAGAGAGGGAAAAATGGCGTTTTACTTTGAAGAACCATCAAGAACATTTAACGAATATCTTTTGGTGCCGGGATATTCCGGTAAGGACTGCCGTGTTGAGGCAGTTTCACTGGAAACTCCGGTGACAAAATTCAAGGCGGGTCAGCAGCCCGAAATCACGATGAACATTCCATTAGTTTCTGCTGTAATGCAGGCCGTTTCGGACGACAAAATGGCGATTGCACTTGCAAAGGAAGGTGGAATTTCTTTTATATTCGGCTCTCAGTCAATCGAAAAGCAGGCAGGAATGGTAAGGCGTGTGAAGTCTCACAAGGCAGGTTTTGTAACCAGCGACTCAAACCTCAGACCCGATCAGACTTTGCAGGATGTGCTTGAGCTGAAGGCTCTCAAGGGCCACAGCACCATTGCAATCACCGATGACGGCACCGCGGAGGGGAAAATCCTCGGGCTCGTAACCAGCAGAGACTACCGCGTTTCCAGAATGGAGCCGGACACCCCAATCAGCGAGTTTATGACGCCATTTGAGAAGCTGATTTACGGCAAGTCGGGCATTTCTCTCAGCGAGGCCAACGACATCCTTTGGGACAATAAGCTGAACGCTCTGCCGATCATCGACGAAAATCAGAGGCTCACGCACTTTGTTTTCCGCAAGGACTACGACTCCCACAAGGATAATCCAAACGAGCTTTTGGACGAGCATAAGAGATATGTGGTAGGCGCAGGTGTAAATACTCGCGACTACGAGGAAAGAATCCCGGCGCTTGTGGAGGCGGGAGTTGACGTGCTCTGTATCGACAGCTCCGAGGGCTACAGCCAGTGGCAGGCAGACACGATTCGCTGGGTGCGCGAAAAATACGGCGACAGCGTGAAGATCGGAGCAGGCAATGTCGTTGACGGCGAAGGCTTCCGCTATCTTGCGGAGGTTGGGGCAGACTTTGTGAAGATCGGTATCGGCGGCGGCTCCATCTGTATCACCCGAGAGCAAAAGGGTATCGGCCGGGGACAGGCAACGGCGGTTATCGAGGTCGCTGCGGCTCGTGACGAATACTTCAAAGAAACCGGAATCTATGTTCCGATCTGCTCCGACGGCGGCATCGTATACGACCATCATATGACTCTTGCGCTGGCAATGGGGGCAGACTTCATCATGCTTGGCAGATACTTCGCAAGATTCGATGAATCTCCGACGAACAAGCTCAATATAAACGGAAATTATGTAAAAGAATATTGGGGCGAAGGTTCAAACCGCGCAAGAAACTGGCAGAGATACGACCTTGGCGGCGACCCACGCATGAAATTCGAAGAGGGCGTGGACTCCTATGTGCCTTACGCAGGATCCCTCCACGACAACGTAAACCTTTCCCTTACAAAGGTAAAATCCACCATGTGTAACTGCGGAGCCCTTTCCATCAAGGAGCTGCAGCAGAAGGCGAAGCTTACCCTTGTTTCCGCCACCTCCATTGTGGAGGGCGGCGCCCACGACGTAATCCTGAAAGATGCCTCCGGAAATGTGATTAAATAGCCGCGTTTGGACGGAGGAAATGAAAACCAAGGGAGAAAAACTATGAGAGAAAATATTATTGTTTTGGACTTCGGCGGGCAGTACAATCAGCTCATTGCCCGCAGAGTTCGCGAGTGTAACGTATATTGCGAGGTTCATCCATACACGATTTCCATGGACGCGCTGAAAGAAATGGCGCCGTCGGGAATCATCCTGACGGGAGGCCCTAACAGCGTATACGGGGCGGATTCACCGCAGTGCAATCCGGAGATTTTCAAGCTGGGAATTCCGGTGCTGGGAATCTGCTACGGCGCGCAGCTTCTTGCCCATCAGCTTGGGGGCAAGGTTGCAACGGCACCGGTGAGCGAATACGGCAGAACCGAGGTTACCATCGATGACCGCAGCGGTCTTCTGGAGGGACTGGGCGAAGGAAATGCCGAGGCTACCGGTAGCCAAATTTCGGGAAATACCATCATGTGGATGAGCCACACGGACTATATCAAGGATATGCCGCAGGGCTTCAAGGTAACCGCCCATACGCCGGTTTGCCCGGTTGCGGCGATGGAAAGTCCGCAGGCAGGCTTTTATGCTACCCAGTTCCACCCGGAAGTTATGCACTCCGTGGAAGGCTTTAAGATGCTGCAGAACTTTGTCCTCAAAATCTGTGCCTGCAAGGGCGACTGGAAGATGGATAGCTTCGTGGAAACCACCATCCGCGAGATTCGCGAAAAGGTCGGTGGCGGCAAGGTGCTTTGCGCTCTTTCTGGGGGCGTTGACTCATCGGTGGCGGCGGTGCTGCTCTCAAAGGCGGTAGGCAAGCAGCTCACCTGCGTTTTCGTTGACCACGGGCTTCTTCGCAAAAACGAGGGAGACGAGGTTGAGGCTGTCTTTGGGCCGGAGGGGCCATATGACCTCAACTTTATCCGTGTAAATGCCCAGGAACGCTTCTATTCGAAGCTTGCGGGGGTAACGGAGCCGGAGCAGAAGAGAAAGATTATCGGGGAAGAATTTATTCGGGTTTTTGAAGAGGAAGCTAAAAAAATCGGTGCTGTTGACTATCTGGTGCAGGGGACGATATATCCCGATGTCATCGAGTCCGGCCTCGGAAAGTCCGCGGTCATCAAGTCCCACCACAATGTAGGCGGGCTTCCTGACTATGTTGATTTTAAGGAAATTATAGAGCCGCTTCGTATGCTGTTTAAGGACGAAGTCCGCAGGGCAGGACTGGAGCTTGGCATTCCGGATTACTTGGTATTCCGCCAGCCATTCCCGGGACCGGGGCTTGGCATCCGTATCATCGGCGAGGTTACCGCAGAGAAGGTAAAGATCGTGCAGGACGCTGACTTTATCTACCGGGAAGAAATCGCCCGTGCAATGAAGGAAGGCAGCATTCCGCCCTACGGCAAACCCGATACACTGGGACAGTACTTTGCGGCGCTGACGAATATGCGCTCCGTGGGCGTAATGGGAGACTTCAGAACTTACGATTATGCGATAGCGCTTCGTGCCGTAAAGACCAGTGACTTCATGACCGCCGAGGCAGCGCACCTGCCATGGGAGCTCCTTGACCGTGTTACGACCCGCATCGTAAACGAGGTAGACCACGTGAACCGCGTAGTGTACGACTGCACGGGAAAGCCACCCGGAACAATAGAGTTTGAATAATTGGAAATGCTTTAAGAATCCAGTATTTATGCGGGTTTGCGGCACTTCAAAAAGTCTTTTGATAACAATTTGATAACGGT
>CAVGEP010000146.1:0-4734 GCA_963628105.1 Alistipes communis | reverse complement strand
GCGGTACTCTTTGTAACGCTCTCGTTTTTCTTTACGGCGGCGGCGTCTGTCGAGGTAGCCTTGGGCGACTTCTTTTACCCCCGCTTTTTCTAACATTCTGCCCCAAGGGCTGAAGCGCTGTTTCAGCACATGGTCGTAGATAAGGTCTGTCCGCGCCGGCAGCTTTCCGTTCTCCGCCACGAAGTCCCGCACAAGCTGCAAGAGCTCTTCGTCGGAAAGCTCTTGATATGGCTTTTCCATCTGGTGGATTGCCCTTGCCTTTTCCGAGTCGGTCAGGTTCGGATCGTTTTTTATGCTCTCTTTCAGCTCCCGCTGGGTCATCTTCGTTTTATCTTGCATTTTCTCCTCCGAGTTTTCTCGCAGTTTGCGGTGTATATAATCCCTCTTGCCGTTGGGCAGCGCCGCCCTTGCAGCGCCACCCTCTAAGGATGAAAAGTTTACAAAAAAAGCAGGCTGTTCTTCTTTCTCTGACAGTCTGCCTACATCACGCGTTCACGCTAATAGCTGAAAAGTGCCGCCGAGCAAGCCTCCTGCCGCTGTAACAGGAAACTCCTTTTTGTCCGCTTACCTTTTCGCGTTGATGCATACTGCTCCCCAGAGAATTTGTTTACATCCAAGCTACAGCTCGTCTCCTGGCTTGTCCTGTCGTTGCAGGCATTACAGTTGCTGAGAAACAGGGGGGTCTCTCACCCCACTTCCGTTAGCTGTCCTTGTTCGCTATCCATATTCATTTTTTCGACGATTTGTTCATAAAAGTACACTTTTACGAACTCGAACTTTTCCTCTGTTCAAGCAAATACTAACACACAAAATACATAAAATCAACACTATTTTTTGCTTTTTAGCGAAAATATTGCGCAACAGGCTGCTAAAAAAGAGGGAAACCGCTTTAAATTGCTTAAATGCAAGCGTGTCGAATCAGTTCAAAAAAGTGTACTTTTACGGATTTTTTTATGTGGGAAATTCCTTTAGTTTCTTATAAAATGTCGTCTTGCCGATGCCGCTCATGCTCAGGGCTTTGCTTAGAGGAATTTTGTTTTCCCTGTAAAGCTTCACGGCTTCCTGCATCTCCTTACTGTCGGGAATTTCGGGTCTTCCGAAGCGCACGCCCCGTGCCTGCGCCGCATCGATTCCCTCTCTTTGCCTTTGCCTGATGTTTCTTCGCTCATTTTCCGCAGCAAAGGACAGCACCTGAAGCACCAAATCCGCGATAAATGTCCCCATCAAATCCTTGTTCAGGGTTGTATCCAAAAGTGGCATATCCAGCACCCTGATATCCGCGCCGATTTCCTTGGTGATGTGCCGCCACTGCTGGATGATTTCTTCGTAATTGCGCCCGAGGCGGTCGATGCTTTTGATGAGCAGCAAATCTCCTTCTTTGAGCTTTTCAAGCATTTTCAGATACTCTGGACGCTCAAAGTCTTTGCCGGACTGTTTGTCCGTAAATATATTCCCTTGTTTCAAACCCTCCTTTGCCATTGCCACAAGCTGCCTTTCTTCGTTTTGGTCGGCACTACTGACCCGCACATACCCATAAACACGACTCGCATTTTTGTTTTTCATGCTCCTACCTCCCTAACCTATCTTTATCAGATAGTAGGAGGAAAATTCAAGAGAAAAACAAAAACCTCTTTCGCAGAACTGTCTGTCGAGCGAAAGAAGTCTTGTGTTTCTAATTTATTTTGTTTGGTTGTGTGTATAGCCAGTGCAATCGCAAATGCGCACTTTTCCTTTCAAATCAGTCCGCAATCTTTTAAAATTTTTTCGACTGCTTCCCATGATTCTAAGGAAGGATTTTCTTTATAATAATGGTATCCCTTATACTGATGAAGCGTATACCCATTTTCTTGATTTCTCTGCATAATTCTCTTTGCTCGTTCTATTGCAGTGATGACATTGGATATATCCATTTGTTTCAGGCAGTACTTAAAATTTTCTTCTTCCTTGTATTCCTCCATGCTCGCAAATTTTTTCCCAAATGCGCGGTTAATCGGTGCAAGGTACTGTTTTCGATGTGCATAAGAAGTATTGCAGTCTGCCATATGTAAGACAATCCATAAATCGAAGGTAAAGTTGCTGTATCCCGATTTGTATGTAATCTGCTTGCCGATTCGCTCTGCCTTTTTCATTTTGTCCATCGCACTAATGAACCCATCTGCATGAGCCTGTTCATCACTTTCATAATCAAAGAAATGATAGACTTCTACTTTCTGTGTCACATTCAAACATTTCGCATGTTTTACCGGATCTTTTCTCACGGGACAATCAATGGCAACACGGCAAATTGCCTGTTCCGTATTATTTATTTTGTCTTGTAGCCATTTCAAATACCAATGCTCCGTTTCCCCCTCGACACTGAAGTAATATTTTTTTGTTGTTTTCTTCGCCATATTTATCCCTCGTTTTCATGTGATAGAATCTCCTCAAAGATTGGAGTGAAGTCGATATCCTTGATTGCTCCATACTGACTGATAAAATATTTGCTCATATAGTCTTCGTGTTTGCGAACCCCCTTGTCCCCTGTTGTACCAAAATCTGATAATGCGTACAGCACGCTTTCATGTGAGTTGTCATCTCTCTCGACAAACTTGATTTCGTCTCTGCGAAATAAGTTGGAGTTCAGAAAAATCGGATTATGCGTATTGAAAATTAGCTGTGCGTGATGCACATTCACATCATCATTATGGAATACATTGATGATACTCATGAGCGCCATCGGGTGAATTGACGCATCGAATTCGTCCACGACCAATGTGCCTCCGGTCTGCATAGCTTTTATCACAAGCGGAAACATATTAATAAATCGTATCGTCCCGTAGGATTCAAAAATATCTGCGGTAACGGCGGCTGCTTTATGATTCTTTGCATCGTGGAAAATGGAATACAGTTTTGCCTCCGGTTCATCTTCATTTATTACATAGCCGACTGCATTGGAATTAATGCCAAATAGTTTTGCGGCTTTATCCGTGGTCTTTTCCACATATACCGTCTTTTTTTGAGGATCTGCAAATCGTTTTATTAACTGCATGGAATCCGCGTGGCAGATGACCATAAACTTGTTTGTAAACCAATCAAGCATCAGCTTCGTGAGGTTTGGCGAAAAAATCAGCTTAAATCCATTCGTTAAAAACAATTCTTCCGGATTCAAACTATTTTCGGCAATTTTACCGACACTTTCTTTATTTTGCGCCGCCGCATCTGATAAGTATTTCTCAATTACCTTTAGATTTTTGATGTTTAAATTATTTGTGCGTTCAAACACTCTTTCGCCATTGACATCCAAAACTTCAAGAAGAATTTTTCGTGGGTACTCTGCTTCAAGAAATCTTCCAAGAGCAAGCTGCAATCCATAGTGAATGATAAATTTATTTCCATCGGGGTCTTCTTCGTAAAACTCAATATCAAAACATACCGGCTTCGGTTCTGTCTGCTTGTTGTTTGGAATAAGCTCCAGCGTTGATGCTGCGGGGTTTGGCGAAGTTTTTTCTTCTGCATTGCGAATATTGCCTCTCAATACGATTGCACGCAGCACATCCATTGCGCCGATTATGTTTGTTTTGCCTGCTGCGTTCGGTCCATAGATAACGGAAGAACTCAACACTTTCGTTTCTTTGCTGCCTTTTGCCCTTACTTTCATCAAGCTGTAGTCTAAGCCCTTTTGCTTGGGTGCTGCTGTCATCGAAAAGCAGGCTTCTTCTACAAAGCATTTGTAGTTCTTCGCCTTAAATTCAAGGAGCATATATATCCCTCCATTTTGCTTTATTTTTTCAAAATCATATTTATATCATAGCATTAGCTTATGTTTTCGTCAACTTTTTATTCCGATTTTGCGTATTTTTTGCAAAATAAAATTTTATCCCCCCTGCATCGTTTTTTGCAAGCAAAAAGCCCGAGCATTTTTGCTTCGAGCTTTGTCTGATGTTTCTGTTTTTTTCGTTTTTTATATCGTTTTTACCATGCACTCTTTCTTGCAAAAACTCAGTGCATACTTTTTCACTTCGGGATAGCCCTCCGTTATAAAAGGCTCTGCGTAATGCTGCTCTTCGATTTGCGCAAGCCCGCGGTCGCAGGCCGCCTCCATCTCTGCGATGCTTCCCGCTACTTTCAGTTCTAAAATAATCACATGGCCCTTGCGTATCTGCACCGTCTGCATCACAATATCGGGTCTTCCGTTTCCGCTTTCGCGGTTGGACTTTACGCGATAGCCTCCGATATTCACAAGAAGTCCTGCCATAAATCCGTGATAGAAATTTTCCGCATAGTCGTAATAGCTGATGGTGTCCGCAAGCTGGCAGCTAATGAAATCCTCTGCTGCTTCGCAGTCCCCTGTTTCCAGTGCGTGTTTCAGCGGACTGCGGTCAAGTTCTTTTATCCTTTGGGCGAACCAGTAGGAAATGGAATTGTTGTAAATCGTCTTGATCTCCGTATTCGGAATCGCCATGGTCAGATACAGGTTTTCGCCTGACTCGTCCTTCCGCTCGCTTATTTTTTTCAGGTAGCCCGTGAAAAACAGGAAGTTCCAAAGATTATCCTGTGACTGATGAATATCTCCATAGGTAATATCCTCATGCACCGGCTTTTCTATGGTGCCGCCGTTAATCAAAGTTTCCAGATCCTCTTTGGCTTCCTCGTTTGCTTCTCCTACCATTTCTCGCACAATGCTGTTGGAAGAGGTATTCGACCAGTATGGCAGGGCAAACTCGGTCACATGATCCTTGCGGTCATTGACATATT
>CAVGEP010000145.1:0-4751 GCA_963628105.1 Alistipes communis | reverse complement strand
CCTTATCCTGATGAGATTCGGTCCGGACCGGCCAATCCAGGACCGGCTTGCCGGTTTTTAAGACCTCCGACATGCGAAGCTCGGAGGAATCCGTTTCAATCGTAGTTATATGCGTTCTGCCAAGCTCCAGAATCTCCTGCATGGTCAAACCGATTACGCTTGCGGGATCGCTGATGTGAAAGTTTTTGCAGAAAGTTGAGTTCGCAAAGGTAATTCGTCCGTCCGTATCGCACATCATGATGGAGTTGTTGACAAAATTAAGGTTGTTTAGAAGGGGAAGAACATCTTTCTCCCAGATGCCGTTTTTTATCATTGTTATGGGGCACCTCACTGTTTTATAGATTTACGTTCACCTGCCCAAAATGTATTTTTCGAGCATTCTATAAAAGGTTTTGCGGAAAAATTCGGAAAGCGAGCTTGCTTGTAGTAGTGTTTCGGGTGGCATAACGACACCTCAATTCTGAACTTAGTTGCGATTTATGAATCTGTTTTTATAAATTTTATCACGGAGAAAACAGGTTTGTCTACATCTAATTCATACAGCGATTATATTTTTGAGGAAGCAGACACCATAACATGTGGCATAAAACCATGAGCGGTGCTTTCGCTACGGATAGCTCACTTTTTTAAGTTGCAGAAAAGTGCGCAATTTTACTTGTCTGACAACAAAATAAAGTTGACAACTATATAAAAATCGTTTATAATTAAACAAAGTCGGAGGCTAAGACAAATGAGATACGCAGTAGCAATTGATTTCGGAAGCACGTTTACCAAGCTGGTCATCATTGACCTTGCGGAAAAAATCGTGGTTCACAGCGACAAGGTTCCCTCTACGGTGGGAAGCGACGCAAGCATCGGAATGAACGAATGCTTTGATATCGCAAAGGCAAAGATCGGCGCAGCGGAATTTGAAAAAGCCATGAAATTGGCATCTTCCAGCGCGGCGGGAGGCCTGCGAATGGCAGTTATCGGCCTGACCAAATCCCTGAGCCTGATGGCAGGGGAAGCTGCAGCTCTGGGAGCCGGCGCGAAAGTCGTGGCAAACTACATGGGAAACCTCACGGAGGAAAACGTAAGCGAGCTTGAAAAAAGCAATGCCGAAATCCTCCTGTTTGGAGGCGGCTACGAACACGGCAATCAGAGCATGGTGTTGCATAACGCGAAGCTGATCGCAGAGTCCGCCATTCGAATCCCGATTATCTATTGCGGAAATTCGGACGTTGCAGCCGACATACGAAGAATGATGGTAAGCCGCAAAAAGCAGTGCTTCATCGTAGAGAACATGATCCCTAAGCTTGGCGAAAAAAACGTGGAGCCGGTTCAGGAGGTCATCCGAAACCTTTTCCTCGAGCGAATCACCGACATGAAAGGTTTTGACCAGGTGAAAAAAGCATTCGATAACGACTTTACGCCGACACCGAAGGCGGTGCTTGCGGCTGGAACGCTTCTCAGCAGGGGCACTGAAAAGCAGGAAGGTCTGGGTCAGCTCATGATTATTGATATCGGCGGGGCCACCACGGATGTTTACTCCATGAACCAAAACAAGAGCTATCTGGGCGCAAAGATGACGGGACTGGAAGAATCTTATGAAAAACGAACCGTCGAAGGGGATCTCGGCATGCGGGAATCCTCGGAAAGCGTCATTACGGACAAGTTCCTGCCGGAAGCGGAGGAAAAAACCGGTTTGACTGGGGCTGAAATCAGAAAGTCAATACAAAACAGAATGGAAAATCACGATTTTCTGCCGGATAGCGAAGTCGAGAGAAAGCTGGACAACTGCATTGCAGCCATAGCAATCAGAAAGGCAGTAAGAAGACACGCAGGATATGTGCAAAAGGCTTACGCTTCTGGGTGCAGGCTTTTCCAATTCGGAAAGAACCTTACAGAGATTACGACGGTTATCGGAACCGGCGGGATTTTGGTATTTAACCCCGACGCAGCGAGCCTTCTTCGAGAAGTGGAGAAAAAAAAGCAAGATGCGGACATATTGCTGCCGGAAAAGGTCAGCCCGTATCTGGATACGGAATATGTGCTTTTCGCCGCAGGACTTTTGCGGGAAAAGGACGAAGAAATAGCGCTTTCCATCATGAAAAACAGCTTAAAGTGCTGCTGGTAGCAATTTATATAAGATATAAGAAAAATTTTGTAATAGTGACGCTTCGAAGCGGGAGGATGAAATGGAACTGAATTTTAGTTGGAAATTTGACATCAAGAATCTGCAAGACATATCGTCCATGAAAACGGACATAGAAAAAGCGGCAGGAGACCTCAAAATCGGCCGCACGAAATTTATGGAGAAAAACGGCGTTTCCTCAGAGAGGGAGTACAAAGAACGCATGATGAAAGAGGGCGTTGTCATGAAGCACTCCGCCATCGGATACAACACCTGGGAAACCACGGAAGAGGCGGTAAGAACCGTGTTTAATACACTCAAAGAAAACGGATCCTACATCACACGCTACGGGGTCTGCATGGACTGGGTTATGGGGGTACCGGAGGAATTTCGGGACAGAATGCAGCCGGGCTCCGGAGCGATTCTCAAAGATGAAAAGGAATGGATGGCCATCGGTCAGATAGAGGCCGTGCAGCCCCATTTGGGCGACCACATGATCGGCTCCCTGAACTCCCTGCACAACGTAATGAACGGCCTAAAGGCAGGTGTCACCACAATCGGCAACTTCTCTCATTACTACACCTACGAATATCCGGGCTTCGACATGGACGAGTACCGCACAAACGATATGTGCAAGGGTCTTCTTCTCATGGCAAAATTCCGGGATAAGGGCACAATCGTTCATTCCAATTTGGACGACGGCTTCGGCGCCCAGTTTCAGGATATGGCAAACCTCGTAGGATATGCAAAGCTGGAAAGATACATCGCCGAGGAGCTGCTGGGGGCAAGAATGGGACATTGCTTCGGCAATCTCTTTAACGACCCGATGGTAAGAATCATCTTCAACGTCGCTATGAGCAAGATCAACACCTACAAGACTCCCGGCTCGATGATATACGGAAATACCATCGACTTTGGCTACAATATGCCGAGAAACTACGCAAACCTCACCTCCTACTCCATGGCAGATGCCATCGGTCAGCTTCTCTGCCCGACGGGACACGCCATCACGCCGATTCCTATCACCGAGGCGATTCGCATTCCGAACGTGGAGGAAATCATCGAGGCTCACAACACGGTGGATATGGCCATCGAGCAGGCGCATTATTACAAGGATTTCATCGACTATTCGGCAGTCGAAGCAGAGGCGGAGCTTTTGGTTGCCTGCGGAAACGTTTTCTTCGAGAGAGTTTTGAACGCACTGGATGACCACCATGTTGACATCAATCATCCGGGCGAGATGCTTGCGGCGCTGAAAGCCATCGGGCCTGCGCAGCTGGAGACAAACTTCGGCTCCGGCGAGCGCAAGGCGGGAGCGATGCGCGGCAGGGTTCCGGTAAGGTCGACTTCCATCGTAAAGGAAATCGGCAAACAGCAGAATTTCATCATGGGCGAAATCAAAGACCTTGATAAGAAGCCGCTGAAAGGGGTAAATCTTATCGTAGCTTCCACCGACGTACACGAGTTCGGCAAGGAAATCTGCAAAAACCTCATGATAGAAGCCGGGGCGAACGTATTTGACCTTGGAACCACGGTTTCCGTGGACGAAGTTGCGGACGCGGTAATCGAGACGGAGAGCCGGGCGATTTTAATCAGCACCTTCAACGGCATGGCCTACAGCTTCGGCAAGGCGATGGTAGGCAAGCTGGCAGAAATAAATGTAAAAGTTCCCTTTGTAATGGGCGGCAGACTCAACGAACCGATGGATGGAAATGACGTGCCGGTAGATGTGTCAGATCGTCTCAGCGCCATGGGAATCAACACCGACAACGATATGCAGAAAATCGTGGAGTACCTGAAGGAAGCCCTGAATCTCGACAAGAACTAAACGGATGGTAACGAATAAACGCAAACAAAGCCTAAAAAGCCTTGAAAAAGCTCGAAAAAGCCTTTGAAAAAAGGAAGGACTGTGGTATAATTATCTGAATGTATGACAACGAATAAAAAAGGACGGTAGACATGGAAAACAACGAACTGCTCAGCAGCCTCGCGGTGGAGCATATAAAGACACAATCGGATTATCTGGCAGACAAAATCAAAGCAATGATCGTAAGCGAAGAGCTTCAGGACGGATTCACATTTCCTAACGAAGCGGAGTTTTGCAAGATTCTGAATGTCAGCAGAAGCACATTGAGAGAGGCTTATAAAATTCTTGACACGCAAGGATTTATTCGAAGGACAAAGAGGGGTACCTACATCCGCAGCCGTGAGGAAATCGCTCAGGAAGGCAATTTCAGCGCAAGCCTTGAGCTGGGAACCTACAAGGAAATGTGCGAGTTCGTGTGCGCCTTGGAACCAGAGGCGGTTTGCCTTGCGGCCCAGAAGATCACGGAGGAGGAGCTAAAAGAGCTGTATGTCGCCATGGAAGAGGTGGAAGCCTGCGGCAACGATTTTAAGGCTGTGATGAAAAAGAACAAGCAGTTCCACGAGATGATACGCAAGATCGCAGACAACACGCTGATTTTGAGCGCCCTTTCCGCATACTACGACAGCTTTTCACAGCAAATCGTGGAAAATATCTATTCCCAGAACGACACGGTGGAAAACCTGGAAAAGTTCCTAAACAATTCCTTGAAAGACCACAGGGAGCTTTACGAGGCAATGAAAGCCCACGACGGCGAAAAGGCGAGAGCCATAG
>CAVGEP010000144.1:0-4791 GCA_963628105.1 Alistipes communis | reverse complement strand
CATCCTTACAAATCGCTATGAAAGAAATTTTGCTGCCCGAAAAAATGCATCGCGGTTCACGGCGCAGCATGCGGCATATGCGGATTTGATTTCGGTCTTGTATATGGTCCTGAATTCGCAGGGAAGATCGAAGTACATCACAAGCTGCCGCTCAATGAAATTAAAGAAAATTACACGGTTGATCCGGTTAATGACCTGATTCCCGTCTGCCCGAACTGCCATATGATGCTCCACAGCAAACCGGGCGGCGGAGTTTACACTCCGGAGGAAATCAAAGCATTGTCAAAAAATAAAACAGCAAAGTGAGAGTATGAGCTATGAAAGAAAACGTTGAATTTGTGCAGAGAGGCTTCAGAATACTGCTCCCTGCCCTTGCCGGCTACGTTGCCCGCGAAATGAATGTGATTTACCGAAATCGTTGGTGGGACGAAACCTTGTCTGCTCTGAGCGATCAGCTTGACCTGCCGTGCAGCGGCACATACGGTGAGCTGGTGGACTCTCTGGATATTGCCAACTGCATTCGCCTTATAGACCGCAGATGGAACAATGTATTCAGAGATGTTCTGCCTTTGAACTGCCGGAACTGGGCAAAAGAACTGATGGGCGCACGTAATGCTGCTGCGCATTGCGGAATGCAGGATATAGATCAGCCCACCGCAGAGCGTGCGCTGGACACCATGACGCTGCTGTGCCGTGAGATAGATCCGGATACCGCCGACGAGCTGCACGAAGTATATTTACAGATGCGCAGCAGAGCCGATAGCGACATAAAGGAAACCCGCTCTGAGCAGTCCGTCTATACGGGTATCGGACAGCCCGCCGCCGAATCGCGGCGCGGTGCGCTCAAGGAGGGCAGCCTTCTGCAGCTTGTTGGAACAAGTGCCGTTCAGAAAACTACGCTCACCCGAAAAGTCACCTACGCCGGAAAGACAATGCTTTATCCCGTGTATCGCGTCAGCCTCGATATGCTTTATTATAACGACCAGAACGATCGTATCGCTACATGGATAACGCGCTATGAATCTGAAAACGGCGTTGACTCGCTGAAGAACACAGATGCGGAAGAATATAATCGGATCATTGAGGGCTTTATCCTTGACAGTAATCCCGATGCAATTTCCAAAACACAGAGAAACATGGAGATTGTCGGACAGCTGGTTCCAGGTGTTACACTTGCCGACGGACGCATAGTGGATGGCAACCGGCGTTATACCTGCCTGCGCAGAATGCAGCGTGAGCACTCCGAGCCGCTGTTTTTCGAGACGGTCATCATGGATATGGACATACAGGCTGATCGCAAGCAGATAAAGCTGCTGGAGCTTTACATACAGCACGGCGAGGAGGAAAAGGTCGGCTATGACCTTATAGATTACGCCGTCGGCACATACAGAGATGTAGTTCTGACCGGTCTTCTGACCGTTGAGGAATACGCCCGCAGTGCAAACGAATCGCAGGCAGACGTAAAAAAGCGCATTGCCGTTGCCGAGCTTATCTGCGAATTTCTTGAGTACATACATTTACCCGAGCAATACCATGTTGCACGCGATTATCAGGTTTACGAGCTATTTAAGGAAACACTGCCCTTACTGCGGCAGCTTGATGAAAACGGTAAGCAAACGCTAAAGCACACAGTGTTTAACAATGTAATGATGAAGGCCATACCGGATCAGCGCAAATTTATACGCGATCTCAAGAACCTCGTAAAAAATGGCTGCTACAGTGCTTACTTTGAGGATCAGAAAAAAATCACACAGACAATAAGCGAAAAAATTGATGATACCGCCATTGACTCCAAATCGGACATTGAGCGCATTGCCGCCGAAAACAGCACAATAGTTTCGTCGATGCAGATTTCAAACGAGAGAGCGCTTCTCCGTTCGCGTTCTCAGATGATCAAGAACAAGCCTGACGAAAATGTACAGAAAAGCATTGATCTCCTTTCTCAGATAGATTCACGCCTCTTCGGAAAGCTGGATGAGGACGAAAAGGCAGATCTCAAATCCGATCTCGAGCGGCTTGGGCATATAGTCAAAACTTTTCTTGAAATACTTCAGAGGTAGACAGAATGGGTGCAACATCAATATCTATAGATTTGCTTGGTTTGTCAGTCCGCAGTACTAATGCGCTGCACCGTAATGGTATCCACACAGTCGAAGACCTGCTGATGCTGACTGACGAGGATTTGTTATGCATGCGAAATGTGGGTGCAAAATCCATGAATGAAATACTTTCCAAAATTGATGAATGTAAAGCACCTGAAACTGCTGTACGCCTCGCGCCATCAGCAGCGCCGGAGCAAGATAAAAAAACACAATCCGCAGAAGCAGGCATGAAGCAGCAGTCTATAGACCACATTGGTCTGTCGATTCGCTCTACCAACGCGCTTCACCGCTATGGTGTCCATACGATTGGAGACATGCTGATGCTGACTGACGAGGATTTGTTATGCATGCGAAATGTGGGCAGAAAATCTGTGGATGAGCTGCTTGCCAAAATCAGTGAATACAAGATTCTCTGCGATCAAGCCGAGAAAGAGGAAGCTGCTGCCGAAGATGACATGCATTGGCAGACGGTTATTGCATTCCTTGCGGACAGCAATGCAGAAATATATGAGCTTGAGCTGCTCTCCACGAAAACATTTAATCTGCTTTTATTTGCCGGATACAGGTATCTGTACGAGCTTGCGGAGCTATATAAAAACGGTCTGATGGAGATACCCTGTATTGACTCTGTGTCCTGTGCAGAGATAAGCGACGTGCTGAATCTCTATATTCAGGAGCACGAAGCCGATATTCTTGAGTACTCAAAAAGGCAGCGGCAAATCGCTCAGCTGTCGAATTTGCCGATGAGAGTTCTTTGCGCGAACGAGGAATATCAATGGAAAATCTTGAATTATGTTAAAACCCACGATATAGCAGTTATTGACTTAGGCTTGTCCGAAAGCCTTACGATGAATCTGCTTAAAAGTGGCTGTACCAATCTCAGCGATGCAATTTTTTTAACACCGCGTCAGCTTTATAATATGAAAGTAATCAACAAACAGTCCGAATTTGGAGACACAGTTAAGAAGTATCTTGACGATAACGACGCTAAGATAAGAGCGTTTCTTTTAAGCGATGAAAGTACACTTTTGAGCGACATAGAGCTCCGCGAAATGATACTTGGGCTCTACGAAAGCCAGCCCTTCGGCGGCTTCAGCCTCGGTGAAATGAACGAGACGCTTTCCCTGCCGGAGGAAATTTCTCAGGCAAGGCTCAAAACACTGATCGGAAAGCTGCTTGCCGAAAACGAGCTTGAATATGTTGATTTTCGCTGCTACCGTGTTTACGGCAAATTTGAAGATGCCGTTGCAGACTGTCCCCTGATAGATGAGCGCACACAGCAATTCATACTGCGGCGGCTGCACGGAGAAACGCTGGCTGTCATAGCCGAAACAAATAATGTGACCCGCGAGCGTGTACGGCAGATAGTCAGCAAAGGTGTTAGTCAAGTCTCCAAATATTGCCAGCTCTGCGGCACTGAGATATTCGATGAAGACTATTACCAGTATCTCTATGAAAACTACAGCTTTGATAACGCTGTCGCTGCTCAATGGTTCGGTATATCAGAGTCCACGCTGAATTACTTCGATATGCGAAATATAAAGCGCGGCACAAAGGATATAAGCCGCGCTCTCGAAGATCAGCAGGGGCTTGACGTAGGTCTGCGTTTGAAGATAAAAAACTATCTCAACCGGGGCAAAATATTTATTGATAATACATGGGTAAATAAAAAACGCGCCGATATTGAACGCCTCGTCGTAAAAAAATACTGCACCGAGAACACCTCATTTGACAAGTTTGTTCGAATATACAACAGCTTTCTCAAACAGGAAGAAATAGAATATGATGAGGATATTTATTATACCGAAGCGGTTCTTCGCACAAGAAAAAGTCATTTGTCGCAGGCGCGTTTCCTTCTGTGGAAACTCAATGAGCAGATACGCTATTATGAAATTGACGGACGTGACTATTCCGAGCTACTTGAAACGCTGAATTTCGATCTTTATGAAAACGTTGAGTTCTCAACCGCAAAATTTATACGCGATTATCCGGAGCTCATGAAGAGATACGATATACGCGATCAATACGAGCTGCATAACCTGCTCAGAAAGATCGTTGAAGACGGCAGCTATCATGATTTTCACTGCGGACGTATGCCGATCATCCGCTTTGGCAATTTCGATCGAGATGCCGCTATACTTGATATTTTGATAGATAATGCGCCTATCGGTATGTATGATCTGGCCGAGCTCATAAGTGATGAATATGGCTATGACCCTATGGTTACGCTGTCAAACTACATGCAGTCGTTTTCTGTATATCTGCATAACGGCGTGTATTCTATAGATCAAAAGGAGATGCCGCCGGAAAACAAGCAGCTGCTTAGTAAAGCTCTGACCGATGACTTTTACTATACGGGCGAGATTAAAAAGATATATACGCAGCTTATCCCTGGAGCCGACCCGAATGAAATCAATCCGTATAACCTGAAAAATATGGGTTTTCAAATTTTCTCAAAATATGTACTGCAAAATCACCCTTCTGTTGGTGCTTACTTTGAGCATTTGCTCACAGACGGGGACATTGTCGATATATCTTCGTACAGAAAACGCTTTACCTATGTGACGGGCTTTTCGAACAAGTCCATGCAGCTCAAACGCGAACGGCAGGTTATCGAATTTGAGCCGAATAAGCTCATAAGCATGCGCAGACTTGCATCTCGCGGCGTGCGGCGCGAGATGATCCAGAC
>CAVGEP010000143.1:0-4804 GCA_963628105.1 Alistipes communis | reverse complement strand
TTTTGTTTTTGTCTTGTTTTTTCTCTGTCTGTTTGTTTTTTATTCTACCATAACTCTGTCATATTTGCGCAGAAAATCTTTGATGATGGATAATATTTTTTCGCAGCTTCCTGCGCTCACCTCGACATTGAGCGGCATGATTGGATCGTGCAGTGATTTTCGGATGAGGCACCAGCCCGCAGCATCCGGCAGCGAGAAGTTCAGGCGAACGCCCTCGAAGTTCGGCTCCGCAAGCGTTATCCCGGCGCCGGCTTGCCCTGGAGCCTCTGCCCAGGCTATAAGATCCGACAGGATATTCTCTGCATATTCCGCAAAGTCACCACCTGCTACCCGAAATCTGATCTCGACGGCTTCCTTTGGCTCTCCGAGCGATGATAGGAGAACATCTATGCCCTCGCCTGCGCCTAGGAGCTTCGCCGCCTTGATCACGATCCTGGTCGCAAGGTATGCGCCGTCGTCCAAAAAATAGTTTTCTTTATATGCCGCGTGTCCCGAGGTCTCGATCGCAAGCCGGCAGCATGTGCCAGCCTCGTTTAGCTCGATTGCCTTGTTTATGACATTCTTATATCCCCTCTTATATCGGAGGTGCTTTAGGCCCAGGCACTCCTCAAGATACACCGTAAGCTCATCGCTTGTGATGCTGTCCGTAACGACGGTAGTCCCTGGATAATCCTTTGCGATGAGCGCGGCTGCCATCGCGACGATTGCATTGCGGGCGATCTCCTTGCCGTTTTTGTCAACCGCAGATACGCGGTCTACGTCTGTATCGAATATGAGGCCAAGGTCTGCGCCGGCTTCTACTACGCGCCTTGAGATGGACTCCATGGCGTCTCTATTCTCGGGGTTCGGCTGATGGTTTGGGAAGCGCCCGTCAGGCTCCAGGAACTGGCTCGCCGAGATGTCTGCTCCCAGGGGCGCAAGAACTCTCGTAGCATAGAACCCTCCGGCGCCATTTCCTGCGTCCACGACGATCTTTAGCCCTGCGAGAGGCTTTGATGGATCGCGTGCATCCTGCAGCTGCGAGATGATTATTTCTCTGAGATGGCGGGAATATCTTTCGATAAGATCTCGCTTTTCTACGGGCTTTGGCTCGCAGGAGCTGCCTTCGGGGGCTTCGGCAGGCGCTTCGCCCGGCGCCCCGCCTTCTGCATATTCTATAATCTCTTTTATATCCGGTTTGTCGAGTCCGCCGTTTCTATCGAAATATTTGAAACCATTGCGGTTATATGGCAGATGGCTTGCGGTGATCATGATCGCGCCGTCACAGGCGTATTCCGGGAAGATCGTAGACATGAACATCGCCGGGGTCGAGGCGAGGCCGCAGTCATAAACGGTTACATTCATATCAGAAAGCGTCCCTGCTATCACAGACTTTAGGCTCTCACCCGTAAGCCTGCTGTCGCAGCCTACGGAAATTTTGAGGGCGGATACGGGCCTTTCTATCTTGCGGGAAAGCCAGATGGCAAATCCTCTTGTGAGCCTTGCGGTTTCCTCTTGCCCGAGGTTTATGCTTTCGCCCGGCACGCCTTCCATGGCAATGCCTCTGATGTCGCTGCCGTTTTGGAGCTTGCTATAATCGTATTCTTTCATGTTCTTTCCTTATTATCTATTTCTCGATATTATTTGTTTCTCGATTTAATCCTCAATTTAATTGTCGATTTAATTCTCGGTTTAATTCTCGCCCTCGATTTAGTTCTCGCCATAGATATGGGCTTCTTCTTCGCCTGCCAAAATCCGCTCCGCGCCTCTTGCCAGTGCTCCGAGCTCATCCTCTCCCGGCATCAGGATAAACGGGCCGATATGCCCTGCATAATCCCGTACCATTCCCGTGAGAAGCTTTGAGTTGGCGGCGCCGCCTGTCAGAATCACGGCATCGACCTTGCCCTTTAGGGGAACTGACATCTCGGCGATGCTCTTGGCGATCTGGTATGCCATCGCCTCGTAGACGAGCTTTGCCTTCTTGTCGCCTGCTTCTATGAGCTTTTCGATTCCGCGGCAGTCGGTCCTGCCCAGATAGGAATACAGGCCGCCCTTGCCGCAGATGAGCTTTTCTGCTTCTTCTTGGGTATATTTACCGCTGTAGCAGAGCTTGGTCCAGAGGAGGAGGGCGATTCCGCCTGTTCTCTCGGGAGACATCGGGCCGTCATCGTAAGAGGCTCCGTCTATGATCTTGCCATTTTGGTGAACGGATACGGAGATGCCGCCGCCCATGTGGCAGACCAGAAGATTCAGATCCTTATAGTCTTTTCCGATTGCTTTGGCATAATTCATTGCCTGCGCGCGGGCGTTGAGGACATGGTAGCAGCCGTATCTTTCGATGCCGTCAAGGCCGGAGATCTTTGCGATCTCGGTAAGCTCGCAGCCCATGGTCGAGTCGTATATAAACGAGGGGATGTCAAGGGGATTTGCAATCTCATATGCAATGAGCGCCCCGAGGCTTGCGGCATGCTGAGGATTCTCAGGGCGTCTCATCGCCTCGCAAAGCGCCTCGCTGACGCGGTAGCCGCCGCCCGCAAGGCCGATGAGCATCCCGCCTCTGCCGACAACCGCCTTTAGGAGGGAGGTGTCATATTCTTTTTCCTCCAGAAACCGGCGCAGAAGGTCCGCCCTATACGGAAGCTGCATGGCAATGCTACCATATGATAAGAGCTTTTCCGGCTCGTGGCGAATATTCTCTTCGAAAAGAAGCTCGCCTCCCCGGAACAGGCCGATCTTGGTCGTGGTGGAGCCGGGGTTTATTACCAAAATATCTGTTTTTCGTGTTTCTTTCTCTTGCAATTCTTTTTCTTTCAATTCTTTCATCTCCTTATCATAGGACATTTTAGCATGTTTTTTCCCGAAAGGAAAGAGGATGCTTATATCCCGGGACTATATTCGATCCCTATTTGCGCGCATCATACTGTATTTGGGCGCTGTCGCTTAGGGTATATCCTTTGTCTATGCATATATCATAGTCCATGCGGCAATCGAGAATGTATTCTACATAGACCGTATCGTCCTGAATCTGGTAAAGGACAAGATACCACCTTTCGATAAACATCTTATGATATTTGTTGGGCCTAATATATGGGGCGTCAAAAAAGGGAAAACGCTGCGGCATTTCCGAAAGCGAGCACATCGCTGCCATAATGTCTTTCTTTTTTTCTATTGCCGCCTGTTTGTTTATCTGCGAAATGAAGCGGATATGTGTTCCAAGCATTGTCTTTGCCCGGTCGGAAATGATGACTCTATATTTCTTATCCTCTCCCACTAGCTATACCTCCGCAATGATTTCGTCGAGGTAAGCGTCCAGCTCGTCGAGAGTACAGCCTTTGCTACCGCGCAGCCTGTCCTCTTCGGCAGCGAGCAGCTCCTCGCGGAGCTTTAGCAATTTTTCTCTGCGGTTATAGGTCTGGATATCCATCACCACCAAATCTCCCTCACCGTTCTTTGTGAGGAAAACAGGTTCTTCCGTCTTTTTGCACATATCTGCAATCTCGTTGTAATTTTGGCGTATTGCCGCCGATGGCCGAATGATCATAAAATTTACCTCCCGAATCTATATTGCAGAAATCCTCCGGAAATTCCCGGGAGCCTTCTACAGAATGCTATATGGTAATATTCTAATCATATTATATCTATTAACTGCTATGGTGTCAAGCCGGTATTCAAAAAAGCGGTGCGGAGGCGGACAAAAACAGAGGGCTACAGACTATAGCCCTCTGTTTTCATATATTGGAGTATCTTGTTTGCTACGGGGCCTGCGACAGATGAGCCGGCGCCGCCGTTTTCTATGCATACGATGAAGGCATAATCTCCCGCGAAGCCGCAGAACCAGCTGTGGGGAGCATTGCCTGAGCCTACCTCCGCGGTTCCCGATTTGGCGTGCAGGGACAGATTCGGGTAGTTCGCATCGCCGTAGGTGGCTTTGACATTATTTCGCATCATGTCGGAAAGCTTATTTGCGGTCTCCTGTTTGAGGAGACGGGTGGTCCCTGCGGAGGCGCTTTCTGCTTTCTTTCCTATAAGCTTTGCGCCCTTTTCTATCAGGGATTCGTCAAGGATGAGGGTCGGCTGCGCCGCCTTGCCGTCACCAGCGATCGCTCCCATATAGACCATCATGGAGAGCGGGTTTAGCTGGTCCTCGAACTGGCCGATTCCTGCCCAGGCGATATTGACCTCGGCAGAATCGAAGTTAAAGCTCCCCGCCGCCGATTTGATCCCGTCTATGTCATAGGATTTTGTAAGTCCGAGCGCATCCGCGTATTCAGCAAGAACATCGCCGCCAAGCTGGATAGCAAGCGCCGCGTAGGCGCAGTTACAGGAATTTGCGAGCGCTCCGTAGCTATCGAGCGTGCCGTGAACCTTTGGACAGGTTATCTTGTCCGAGCCGACAGTGAGGCTCCCGGTACACTTGTAGCTCCAGGTATCCAGATCGTCAAGATTTTCGATTGCTGCTGCCGTTGTTACCAGCTTAAAGATCGAGCCCGGGGTAATGGTAGATGAAATGAGCTTATTCATATAGGTACCGGGCAGCGGGTCCGAAAGGCTGTTTTCGCCCTTTTCTCCCGGGTCGTAGGTCGGGGTGCTGACCATGCAGATGATTTCGCCGGTTTTGTAATTATAGACACCTGCCAGACCATTTCTGCCGGCAAGGGCTTCGTAGGCGGCCTTCGAAACCTTCGAGTCCACGGTCAGATATACCTTTGAACCGCCGGATTTGAGGAGTCCGCTCGTTCCTGTCACAAAGCTATAGCCCACCATTTTGCTTCTGAACGCCACATTTGCTCCTGTGGCGATGTTTCCTGCGGGGTCTCCTGTGGCG